>CANHSW010000105.1 GCA_947463165.1 Cyanobacteriota bacterium | reverse complement strand
TTCTTAGCGAAGGCATTCAGGGTGCGGGTAAGCACCGTTTTGAGCCCTTCAATATGGGTGCCGCCATCAACGGTGCGGATATTATTAGCGAAACCTAAAATACTGTCTGAATAGGCATCAACACACCACTGCAGAGCGGCCTCCACCTGCACGCCATCTTTCTCAGCATTTACGTAAATAATATTGGGGTGCAGGGGATCTTTCTGGGCATTTATATAAGCAACGTACTCCTTGATTCCCCCCTCGTAAAAATATACCTCTTCATGGGGCTCGCCGTTTTCGCCTAGGGCGGCAGTTCGCTGGTCGCGAAATACAATTCTAACGCCGCCATTTAGATAAGCCAGCTCCCTCAGCCTGGCCGAGAGGGTGGCGTAATCAAATTCGATGCCGCCAGAAAAAATCTCAATATCCGGCTTGAAACACACCGTGGTGCCGGTACGCCCCTGTTCACCCGGCTCACCCGGCTCCGAGAGCAGCGTGCCGATCGGCAGGCCCCGTTCAAAGCGCTGGCGATGCACCTGGTCGTGGCGGTGCACGGTTACCTCCACCCATTCGGAGAGGGCGTTAACCACGGAGATGCCAACGCCATGCAGGCCGCCCGAAACCTTGTAGCCCCCGGATCCGAATTTGCCGCCGGCGTGTAGCACGGTGAGCACCGTTTCCAGGGCGCTCCTGCCGGTGCGGGGATGAATGTCGGTGGGAATGCCCCGGCCGTTGTCGGTTACCAAGCAGGAACCGTCGTCGTTGAGCGCCACCAGGATCCGGTCGCAGTGACCGGCTAGCGCCTCATCAACGGAGTTGTCCACCACCTCATACACCAGGTGGTGCAGGCCCCTGGGGCCGGTGGTGCCGATGTACATTCCCGGCCGCTTGCGTACCGGCTCCAGGCCTTCCAGCACCTGGATCTGTTCGGCGCCGTACGCGGCCTCAACTTTGGTGGCTTCACTCATGCGGGAGTCTCTGGGATTCCTGTCCTTTGGGATTCCTGTCGTCTGGGATTCCTGTCCTTTCGGATTCCCCTCGCTCGAGAGAGGTCTATTGGGAAAGGCCTTGCGGCACCTTCAAACTTCGCAATCTATCACTGCCTAGAGGCCCCTCGCTCCGATGCAGAGTGGCGTCATGGAAGCCTGCCCACTCAACCAGGCGCGGCAGCTGGTGAGTGTGCTGCTGGGCCCCACCGCCAGCGGCAAAACCGCCCTGGCGATCGAGCTGGCCCGCAGCCTCGATCTGGCGGTGCTGAATGTGGATTCCAGGCAGCTCTACCTGGAGATGGACCTGGGCACCGCCAAGCCCAGCTGGCAGCAGCGCTCCCTGGTGCGCCACGAACTGCTCGACCTGCGCCGGCCCGATCAGCCGATCAATTTGCAGGAGTTTCGGCTGCTGGCTGAAGCAGCCATCGCCGCCGAGCACGCCCGCCGGGGCATCGCCCTGTTGGCCGGTGGCAGCGGCCTGTATCTAAAGGCGCTCACCCAGGGCCTGCAGCCGCCCTCGGTGCCGCCCCAGCCGGCCCTGCGGGCTCAGTTGGAGGCCCTGGGCCAGCCCACTTGTTTCCAATTGTTGCGGGCCGCCGACCCGGTGGCCGCCGGCCGCATCGCCGCCGCGGACGCCCTGCGCACCCAGCGGGCCCTGGAGGTGATCTATGCCACCGGTAAACCGCTCAGCAGCCAGCAGGGCCAGCAACCGCCCGATTGGCAGGTGATCGAATTGGGGCTCGATCCGGTGGATCTGCCCCAGCGGATCGCCAGCCGCACCAGCCAGCTCTACGCCGATGGGCTGGTGGAGGAAACCCGCGGCCTGATCGAGCGCTATGGCCCCGAGCTGCCGCTGCTGGCCACGATCGGCTACGGCGAGGCCCGCTCCCTGCTGGCCGGCGGGCTGGCGGAGGCCCAGGCGATCCGGATCACGGCCCAGCGCACCCGCCAGTTCGCCAAGCGCCAGCGCACCTGGTTTCGCGGCCAGCACCAGCCCCGCTGGCTGCAGAGCAGCGACATTGAGGCACAATTGTCGGAAGCCCTTGCAGAGGTGTTGCCAGCGGTACGGCAGGTCCTAGGGTGAAAAGTGCAACGCAGCGGCCTTGAGCCGGCTTCTCTACCCTCCTGAATGCCACCTCGTCCCCGTTTTGACCGACGCGCTCCCGTGCGGGAGCTCCCCAACATCAATGAACGCATTGGCTACCCCAACTTGAGGGTGGTGGATGCAGACGGCAGTCAGCTGGGAGTGATCACGAGGGAGGCAGCCCTGGAGGTGGCCCGCGATCGGGAGCTCGACCTAGTGCTGGTGAGCGAGAAGGCCGATCCGCCGGTGTGCCGGATCATGGATTACGGCAAATACAAGTTTGAGCAGGAAAAGAAAGCTAAGGAAGCCAAGAAAAAGTCGCATCAAACCGAAGTTAAAGAGGTGAAGATGCGTTACAAAATTGATGATCACGACTACCAGGTGCGTATCGGCCAGGCGGTGCGTTTTCTTAAGTCTGGCGACAAGGTGAAGTGCACGGTTATCTTCCGCGGCCGGGAAATTCAGCACACGGCCCTAGCCGAGCAATTGCTGCTGCGCATGGCCCAAGATCTCGGCGAAAACGCTGAAATCCAGCAGCCCCCCAAGCGGGAAGGCCGCAACATGATCATGTTCCTCAGCCCCCGCAAGGCGGCGATCACCAAAACCAGCAGCAAACCCACCAGGTCGCTGTCAGATTCGGTCTCGTCAGCCTCCGCCAGCCCAGTTGCCGCAGAAGCAGTCAGCGCCGGCTGACCGGCAGTGCCGGCTGTTAATTCAGCCTCAGCTGAGGCTCTCGAACAGTTCCAGCATCTGCTGCCAGCCAGCCTCGGCCGCCTGAGCTTGGTAGTCGCTGCGGGCCTCGCACATGTAGCCGTGGCCGGCGCCGGCCGCGGTGATCAAGCGCCGCTGCCGCTCCGCTGGGGCGCCGGCCTGGAGGGCTTGCTCGATCGCCGCCAGCTCCTCCGGCGGCATCAGCGGGTCTTCGTCGCCGCAAAAACAGATCAAATCTCCGCCGATCTGGGGTAGCAGGGCCAGGGTGGGCGCACCGCCGCCGGGGCGGAAGCAGGAAACCCTGGCGCCATAGAAATCACAGGTGGCGCCCACCTGCTCCAAGGTGGCGGCGATCAGGGCCAGGTGACCGCCAAAGCAAAAGCCCACACAGCCCACCGGCCTGCCGGCCAGGCCGGGCTGGGCCTGCAGCCAACCAATGGCAAGGCTGGCATCGGCCAGCAGGCCAGCGGCGGAAACCAGATCGCGGTGTTGCCGCCCCGCCTCCAGGCCCGCAGCGTCGTAGCTGGCCTCAAAAGCCGGTGCCGTGCGGGCAAAGATCGGCATCGCCAGGGCGGCATAGCCCGCCGCGGCCAGCCGCTCCGCCACGTTACGCACCCAGCCATTCACCCCGAACACCTCGGGCAGCACCAGTACGGCCGCCTTCGGGGGGGCGGCGGCGGGCCGGGCCCACCAGCAGCGCAATTGCACTGAATCAACGCCAACGGCGGAGCAAGGGGCGTCAATCAATTGCCAGTTCGCCAGCACCCCTGCCAACACCCCTGCCAACACAGCTACTGGCTCTGGGGCGCCACTGGCGGTTGGCGGCGGCGCCAGGGCTGGATCGGCTACAGGCACCGAAATGGGCGCCGGATTGGGCGCTGCAGCGGCATCGGCGGCTGCCTGGTGGGCATCTGGGCGCGAATCCGGCACGGGCGCAACCATTGGTAGGTCGGCACCCAGTGTTAGCCCAGCAGTGCTGGCCATGGGGAATTGGCACAGCCCGGCACAGCTGCTTGGGCCAGCGGGGGGATTGTCCCCGGGCCCAGGGCTCCGTAAGGTGGCCAGCAGCCCGATTGGCCCACACCGGCGTGCGCTTCCACATTCAGCAGGACAGCGACATTCCGGCCTCGAGCCAGCTGTACAACCAGATCTGCTTTGCCATTGCGGCCCGTCACTACCCGCCGGGCCACCGGCTGCCGAGTACGCGCCAGCTGGCGATGCAGACCGGACTACACCGCAACACGATCAGCAAGGTGTACCGCCAGCTGGAGATCGATGGCGTGGTGGAGGCCATGGCCGGTTCGGGCATCTACGTGCGCGATCAGCAGAAGCCCCGCGATATCAAGCTGCCGCCCGGCCCCCGGGGCCGCAGCCTGCCGGATATCGATCGAGAAGTGCGCCAGAGCGTCGATGGTCTGCTGAATGCAGGCTGCACGCTGCAGCAAGCGCGGGATTTGCTCACCCGCGAGATCGATTGGCGCCTGCGCTGCGGCGCCCGGGTGCTGGTAAGCACGCCGCGGGAGGACATCGGCGCCTCGATGCTGATCGCAGAAGAACTCACCCCCCAGCTGGAGGTGCCGGTGGAGGTGGTGCCGATGGAGGAGCTGGATGCGGTATTGGAAAGCTCCAACAACGGCACGGTGGTTACCAGCCGCTACTTCCTGCAGCCGGTGGAGGCGATTGCCCAGCAGCACGGGGTGCGGGCTGTGGCGGTAGACCTCAACGACTTCCGCCACGAGCTGGACATGCTCAAGGAGCTGCGGGAAGGCAGTTGCGTGGGCCTTGTGAGTATCAGCCCCGGCATCCTGCGCGCCGCAGAGGTGATCCTGCACAGCATGCGCGGCAATCAGCTGTTGGTGATGACCGCCAACCCGGATGTCAGCAGTCGGCTGTTGGGCCTGCTGCGGGCCGCCAGCCACGTGCTCTGCGACCGGCCGAGCCTGGCCCTGGTGGAGCAGACCCTGCGGCAAAACCGCAGCCAACTGATGCGACTGCCGGTGGTGCACTGCGCCCAGAGCTACCTGGGCAGCGCCACCATCGATGCCCTGCGCAAAGAGATCGGCCTACTGCAGGCTTGAGCGCCGGCCCCTGGCCGGTTCACCAGAGGCTGCACTGGCCCTGCTGCAGCAACAGGTGATCGGCCAGCACCAGGGCCACCATCGCCTCCACCATCGGCACCGCCCTCGGCAGCACGCAGGGATCATGGCGACCCTTGGCGGCCAGGGTGGTGGCCTGGCCGGAGGCATCGATCGTCTGCTGGGCCTTGCGGATCGTCGCCGTGGGCTTGAAGGCCACCCGAATCACGATCTCCTCGCCATTGCTGATCCCCCCCTGGATGCCGCCCGAATTGTTGGTGGCGGTATGCAGGCTGCCGTCTTCTGTGGGCAGGAAGGCATCGTTGTGCTCACTGCCCTTGAGCAGGGTGCCGCCAAAGCCGGAGCCGATCTCAAAACCCTTGGTGGCCGGCAGCGACATCACCGCCTTGGCCAGGTCGGCTTCCAGCTTGTCGAAGACAGGCATCCCCAGGCCAACAGGGGGCCGCCGCACCAGGCATTCGATCACGCCACCGCAGGAATCGCCCTCCCGGCCGATGGCCTCGATGCGCTCGATCATCTGGCTGGCCGCCAAGGGATCCGGGCAGCGCACGATATTGGCCTCCACAGCCGCCAGGCTCACGTCGCTGGGATCGATCGCCGCTTCAATGGTGTGAATCCGCTTCACCCAGGCCAGCACCTCGCAGCCGTGGGCCTTGGCCAGCAGCTGTTTGGCGATGGCGCCGGCCGCCACCCGGCCGATCGTCTCGCGGGCCGAAGCGCGACCGCCGCCGCTGCGGGCCTGGATGCCGTACTTGGCCTGGTAGGTGGCGTCGGCATGGGAGGGCCGGAAGGCCACCTGCATCTGCTGGTAGTCGCCGGGGCGTTGATCCTGGTTGCGCACCAACATGGCGATCGGCGTACCCAGGGTCACCCCGTCCAGCAGGCCGCTGAGGATCTCGACGCGATCGTCCTCCTTGCGGGGGGTGGTGATCTTGCTTTGACCCGGTTTGCGCCGATCCAGTTCGGCCTGGATGGCTTCAATATCCAGCTCCAGCCGGGGCGGACAGCCATCCACGATCACGCCTACCCCACCGCCATGGGATTCGCCAAAGGTGCTGATACGAAAGAGCTGGCCGAAGCTGCTGCCCATGGTGGATACGCGCTAGCAGGAGCCTACAAACCAGGCCTGGCAGGGGCAGGTTTGATAGGGCCAGCCCTGGCGGGGACAGCTCGATCAGCCGATCACCGGGAGCGATCACCTGGGTTTGCCCATGGTGCTCACCTGGCTGCTGCGGCTTCTAGCTTGCTCAGTTGGTGGCGGATGACCAGTGAGAAAGCGGGAACGTGCCGCATTGGTGATGGAACGGCTGGAGCAGCACTACCCCGAAACGCCAATCCCGCTAGACCACAGCGACCCCTTCACGCTGCTGATTGCGGTGCTGCTCAGCGCTCAATGCACCGACAAGAAGGTGAATGAAGTAACGCCAGCCCTGTTTGCGGCTGGACCGAACCCAGCGGCGATGGCGGCGCTGGCGGAGCAGACGATCCTGGGCCACATCCGCGCCTTGGGGCTAGCCAAAACCAAAGCGCGCAACGTTAAGCGCCTGGCGGAACTGCTGCTCGAGCGCCACGGCGGGGCCGTTCCCCGCAGCTTCGCGGAACTGGAGGCCCTGCCGGGGGTGGGGCATAAGACCGCCTCTGTGGTGATGGCCCAGGCCTTCGGTGTGCCCGCCTTCCCAGTGGACACCCACATCCATCGGCTGGCCCAGCGCTGGGGGTTGAGCAATGGCCTGAGCGTGGAGCAGACCGAGCGTGATCTCAAGGGGCTGTTCCCACGGGAGGCCTGGAACAAGCTGCACCTGCAAATCATTTTCTATGGCCGTGAACATTGCACCGCCCGCGGCTGCAATGGCACCCTGTGCGGCCTCTGCCGAGAGCTATATCCCGCCCGCCGCAAGCCGGTGCAATGGCGCAAGGCCTGAACACACAAGCCTGAGCACAAAGCCTGAACACAAAAAATCCTCCGCCAAAGCGGAGGATTTAAAGATCAACTAGGCCAAGACTCAGTTGATTTATTTAGCTTTAGCTTAGCTTTGGCAAGACTATTAAGTCTTGACCTCCGCCAGGCTGTTTAGCCTCAGCCGATAGCAGGAGCGGTCAGAGCCACGGGGGTGGACTGAGCAGCTGCCAGGTCGAGGGGGAAGTTGTGAGCATTGCGCTCGTGCATCACTTCCATACCCAGGCCAGCGCGGTTGAGCACGTCTGCCCAGGTATTGATCACGCGGCCTTGGCCGTCGAGGATCGACTGGTTGAAGTTGAAGCCATTCAGGTTGAAGGCCATGGTGCTGACGCCCAGGGCGGTGAACCAGATACCAACCACGGGCCAAGCGGCCAGG
>CANHSW010000104.1 GCA_947463165.1 Cyanobacteriota bacterium | reverse complement strand
GGCGCCCTCCCTAGAGGCGGAGGGCGGTAGCGATTGTTACCTCGCATCAATTGATCCCCATGGCCAGCCTGACGTTATCGACAGCGTCCCGCCGCTGGAACTGCTCGCTTGCCACCACGTTCCAGTTCAGCCTGCCGCAGCCCCGGGCAGTGCTGCTGGTCTTGCCGCTGGCCCCAGGCGCCCCGGCCTGATCCCCCTGAGTTCCTAGAGCCTAATCAGCCGCTCAGGCTCTGCCATCTCCTCTGGCCCGCGCCGGCCGTTCCCCGCCAGAGCAAATGCCGTAATCGTTGCCAATTATTGCTGTGGCTTAAAAGGCAATTAAAAAACCCCCGGCTGTGCCGGGGGTTAGGGGTCCCTCAAGGTGAGGGCAAGGAGCTGAGGATCAGCCGAACTTGCCGGAGGTGGAAGCGATCAGGAAAGCAGCGTAGGTAAGGATGTAGCCAATTGTGAAATGGGCCAAACCAACTACGCGTGCTTGCACAATCGAGAGAGCCACAGGCTTGTCACGCCAGCCCACCAAGTTGGCGAGCGGGGTGCGCTGGTGAGCCCAGACGATGGTTTCGATCAGCTCCTGCCAGTAACCACGCCAGGAGATCAGGAACATGAAGCCGGTTGCCCACACCAGGTGGCCAAACAGGAACATCCAAGACCAAACGGCGAGGTTGTTGGAGCCGAAGGGGTTGTAGCCATTGATCAGCTGGGAGCTGTTCAGCCACAGGTAATCGCGGAACCAGCCCATCAGATAGGTGCTGGATTCGTTGAACTGAGCCACGTTGCCCTGCCAGATGGCGAGGTGCTTCCAGTGCCAGTAGAAGGTGACCCAACCGACGGTGTTGAGCGCCCAGAAAACCGACAGGTAGAAGGCATCCCAGGCCGAGATGTCGCAGGTGCCGCCACGGCCGGGGCCGTCGCAGGGGAAGGAGTAGCCGAAGTCCTTTTTATCGGGCATCAGCTTGGAACCCCGGGCATCCAGAGCACCCTTGACCAGGATCAAAGTGGTGGTGTGCAGACCAAGCGCGATGGCGTGGTGCACCAGGAAGTCGCCAGGGCCGATGGGCAGGAACAGGTCGCTGCTGCCGTTGATGGCATCCATCCAGCCGGGCAGGTAGGCGGCACCGGTGGTGCTGGCGGCGCTACCGGCGTTGGAGAGCAGTACATCCATGCCGTACATCGCCTTACCGGAAGCGGCTTGAACGAATTGGGCAAAGACGGGCTCCACCAGGATCTGCTTCTCGGGGGTACCGAAGGCAACTACGACGTCGTTGTGGACGTATAGGCCCAGGGTGTGGAAACCGAGGAACAGGGACACCCAGCTCAGGTGGCTGATGATCGCTTCTTTGTGCTCGAGCATCCGGCCAAGAACGTTGTTCTTGTTGGCCTCGGGGTCGTAATCACGAATGAAGAAGATCGCACCGTGGGCGAAGGCACCGCACATCAGGAAGATGGCGATGTACTGGTGGTGGGTGTAAAGCGCAGCCTGCGTTGTGTAGTCCTTAGCGATGAACGCATAGGAAGGCAACGCATACATGTGCTGGGCCACCAAGCTGGTCACAACGCCCAGGCTGGCCAGGGCCAGACCGAGTTGGAAGTGCAGCGAATTGTTGATGGTGTCGTAGAGGCCCTTGTGGCCTGCGCCCAAGTCACCAGGGGTGCCCTTGGGGGGATTGTGGGCATCAAGGATCTCGCGGATCGAGTGGCCAATACCGAAGTTGGTCCGGTACATGTGGCCAGCGATCACGAAGATGCAACCGATCGCCAGGTGGTGGTGGGCGATGTCGGTGAGCCAGAGCGCCTCGGTCTGGGGATGGAAGCCACCCAGGAAGGTGAGAATCGCGGTGCCAGAGCCTTCGGTGCTGTTGAACACCTGATAGGCGCTATCAGGGTTCTGGGCGTAAACGCCCCAATTGCCGGTGAAGAAAGGCGCCAGACCTGCGGGGTGGGGCAGTACGGAGAGGAAGTTGTCCCAACCGACGTGCTGACCGCGCGACTCGGGGATGGCGACGTGGACCAGGTGACCGGTCCAGGCAATTGAACTGAAGCCGAACAGAACTGCCAGGTGGTGGTTCAGACGGGATTCAGCGTTTTTGAACCAGGCCAGGGAAGGCCGGAACTTGGGCTGAAGGTGGAGCCAGCCGGCGAACAGGGCCCAAGCCGACAGGATCATCATGAAGATGGAACCCTGGTACAGCTCGGCGTTGGTACGCATACCAATCGTGTACCACCAATGGTACAGACCGGAATAGGCGATGTTCACAGGGGAGGAAGCGCCCGCTTGGGTGAAGGCGGCAATAGCGCCCTGACCGAAGTGGGGATCCCAGATCGCGTGAGCGATGGGACGGATGTGCAGAGGATCGGCGACCCACTGCTCAAAGTTGCCCTGCCAGGCGATATGGAACAGGTTGCCCGAAACCCAGAGGCCAATGATGGCCAGGTGTCCGAAGTGGGTGGAGAACAGCTTTTGGTAAAGCCGCTCCTCGGTCATGCCGTCGTGGCTCTCGAAGTCGTGAGCCGTAGCAATGCCGTACCAGATTCGGCGGGTTGTCGGGTCCTGTGCCAGACCCTGGCTGAACGAAGGAAATTTCGTTGCCATTGGGAAAGGTCAGGTAAGGTCAGCCGACCGCAATAATGCGGGCCAAGAAGAAGGACCAAGTGGTCGCGATACCGCCCAAAAGGTAATGGGCGACACCGACGGCACGGCCCTGGGTGATGGAAAGCGCACGGGGTTGGATAGCCGGCGCCACCTTCAGCTTGTTGTGAGCCCAGACAATGGACTCGATCAGTTCTTGCCAGTAGCCGCGGCCGCTGAACAGGAACATCAGGCTGAAAGCCCATACGAAGTGGGCACCCAGGAACATCAGGCCATAGGCACTGGAGCTCGAGCCGTAGCTGTTGATAACCTGTGCGGCTTGCGCCCACAGGAAGTCACGCAGCCAACCATTGATGGTGATGGCGCTCTGGGCGAAATTGCCATTGGTGATGTGGGAAACGGAGCCGTCAGCATTGACGGTTCCCCACACGTCGCTCTGCATCTTCCAGGAGAAGTGGAAGATAACAATCGACAGGGAGTTGTACATCCAGAACAGACCCAGGAACACGTGGTCCCAAGCTGAAACCTGGCAGGTACCGCCACGGCCGGGGCCGTCGCAGGGGAAGCGGAAGCCCAGGTTCGCCTTGTCGGGAACGAGGCGGGAGCTACGCGCATAGAGCACGCCCTTCAGCAGGATCAGCACGGTGACGTGGATCGTGAAGGCGTGGATGTGGTGGACCATGAAGTCGGCCGTTCCCAGGGGGATCGGACCGGCGGCCACCTTGCCACCAACGGCTACGACGGCGCCATTGAACACTTCGCTAACGCCGGCGAGGGCATTGGGAGCGGTGTTACCAGCGGCGGCGGCGTGCAGGCCTTGGATCCATTGGGCGAAGATAGGCTTCAGCGCAATGGCCGAGTCACTGAACATGTCCTGGGGGCGACCCAGGGCACGCATGGTGTCGTTGTGGATATAGAGGCCGAAGCTGTGGAAGCCCAGCCAAATGCACACCCAGTTGAGGTGGCTGATCAGAGCGTCGCGAGCCTTGAGCACCCGATCCAGCACGTTGTCGATGTGCTTGGCGGGGTCGTAATCGCGGATCATGGCGATGGCGGCGTGGGCACCGGCACCGACAATCAAGAAGCCGCCAATCCACACGTGGTGGGTGAAAATGGACAGCTGGGTGGGGTAATCAATCCCGATATAGGGATAGGGGGGCATCGCATACATGTGATGCGCCACGATGATGGTCAAGGAGCCGAGCAGAGCCAGGTTCACGGCGAGCTGGGCATGCCAGCTGGTGGTCATGAACTCAAACAGGCCGTCGTGACCCTTGGGTGCGGGGAAGAGCAGGGGATCGCCCTTCTGGCCTTCCAGGATCTCCTTGATGCTGTGGCCAATGCCCCAGTTGGTGCGGTACATGTGACCGGCCACGATGAACAGCACCGCAATCGCCAGGTGGTGATGGGCGATGTCTGTCATCCATAGGCTGCCGGTAACGGGATTCAGCCCACCTTTAAAGGTGAGGAAATCGCCGTAGGCAGCCCAGTTGCCGGAGAAGAAGGCACCGGTGCCCGCTCCGAAACCTGGGAACAGCTGGGCCAGGAGGTCTTGGTTGAAGAACTCGTGGGGCAGCGGGATATCGGCCACAGAAGCAATCGCCTTGCCGTTCAGCGCCAGGGGCTTGCCTGCGTCGATGGCATCGAGAAGCTGGTTGGTGGGCAGGGACACATGCAGAAGGTGTCCTGTCCAAGAGAGCGATCCCAGACCCAGCAGACCCGCCAGGTGGTGGTTGAGCATCGACTCAACGTTCTGGAACCACTCCAGCTTCGGAGCAGCTTTGTGGTAGTGGAAAACGCCGGCATTGAGCATCAGGCCGGCCATTACCAGCGCACCGATGGCGGTGGCTAGCAGCTGGGTTTCGTTGGTGAAACCCCAGGCTCTCCAGACGTGGAAGAGACCAGAGGTGATCTGAATTCCGTGGAATCCGCCACCCACATCGCCATTGAGGATCTCCTGGCCAAAGATTGGCCAAACCACCTGAGCCGAAGGCTTGACGTGCAGGGGATCGGCCAACCAGCCGGAGTAGTTGGAGAAGCGGGCGCCATGGAAGAAGGCACCGCTCAGCCAGATGAAGATGACGGCCAGGTGGCCGAAGTGAGCAGAGAAGATCTTGCGAGAGACCTCTTCAAGGTCGCTCGTGTGACTGTCGAAATCGTGAGCGTTGGCGTGGAGGTTCCAAACCCAAGTGGTGGTTTTGGGACCTTTGGCGAGGCTGCGATCGAAGTGTCCGGGCTTGCCGAACAGCTCGAAGGTGGCCGGAACGGGGTTCCGGTCAACTACAACCTTCGCCTTCTCCCCACGCTCTGGTGGGCTGATGGTCATCGAGAGGTTCCTCGAGGGACGGAGTCGAGGTGGAGGTCCACCCCTGGTTGTGTGGGCCCCATGGAGGGAGACGGTCGAAACCGGCGCCACGGCCATGGTCACCAGCGGGAAGGGGCGCCGCGGAACCGCGAAACCGCTTGCCACAACTGGGGCTTTGGGGCCCCAGGTAGGGGACCGCTGGCCGAAGTATAAGGGCCATGTTCAAGCCCTTTGGGGCTGGAGTTACAAAGGTTCAACCCCGGCGCAAGCCAGACCACCACTGGGGTTTGCCGGACGCACACACGCAGATTGAGAAGGCATCTTTATGAAGGCTGATTAACAGCAAATATTCGCAATTACCAGATGAAATAAACAGGCCATGGCTATCTGGGCTTGCTAGCAGAATGAAGCCAGCACCCCCGGCCCCGGGCGAGGAGTGAGCATCGAGACCGCCACTGAAACCGCCATTCCGGCCCCCATTCAGGCCGCCATTCCGGCCTGCAGCAAAACAGTGCCGCTGGGGGGCCGGCGAAATGGCCGATCCCCAGCCTTGATCCCCTGGCTGCTGAGCGCTTTGCTCGGGGTCTGCTTGCTGGTGATCGGCGGTTGCCGCGCCAGCGAGCCGGCCGCCAATTCCGAGCTGTTGGCCACCACGGCCCCGGCCGGCCGCCTCCAGGAGGTGTCGCCGCCGCCGGCCGTGCAGCAATTGGCGGCGGCCCTGGCCGAGCGTTCGCCCCAGCTGCAGATCGAGGCGCCAACTGCCGACAGCCTCTTGGCTGGCGGTGACTGGCAGTTGCGCATGAGGCTGAGCGACTGGCCGCTGGTGGCTGCCGGCCCCCTGGGCATCGGCCCCCATCTGGCGGTGCAAATTGACGACCAACCGCCGCTGCGTATCAGCGATCACCTGTCCAGTGGCCCAGGCGATCAGTTGCTGGTGAACCTGCCGCCCCTGGCGCCGGGCAGCCATCGGATCACCGCCTACGCCGCCCTGCCCTGGGGGGAAGCGGTGAAGGATCCGGGCGCCACGGCCAGGCTGCGGCTGCACTCGGTGGTCGCTAATCCCCTATCCCTACCGGCGCCAGGCAGCCCCGAATTGATTGCTGTTAGTCCAGCTGAATTGGGCGGCGGTGAACCTTTGCTGCTGGATTGGTTGCTTTACGACGCCCCCCTGCAACATCTGCGGCAGGGCGATGACAGCTGGCGGCTGCGGGTGAGCATTAATGGCGACAGCTTTTTGGTGGATCAAAATGCCCCCCTGTGGCTGCGGGGCTGGCACCAGGGCAGCAACGCCCTGCAATTGGAATTAGTGGATGGCCGGGGCGAACCGCTCAATCCCCCATATAACAGTTTGGTGCGCCAGGTAATCCTGGCCGGCGGTCCACCTCCCCGCTGGCTGGGGGCGCGGCTCAGCAGCCAGGAGCTGGCGGTTTATTTGGGGCAGATCCCATCAGAGGCTTTGGCGCCAGCCAAGCGCCCCGCTGCGCCAAAAAATGCCGCCGCGAGGGCCGAAGAGCCCTTGGCGAAGCCGGGAGCAGTGGCTGATCAAAATTCCCCTCCGGTCGATGCAGCCAAGGGTGGGCTAGCCGGGGCCGCTAACGCAGATACCGCAAACGCAGGGGCCGCAAAAGCGGAGACCGCAACAGCAGATACTCCAACAGCAGAAGCCGCAAAAGTAGAGGCTGCCAAAGTAAAGGCTGTAACAGTAGATAGCGCAACGGCTGATGCCGAAGCAACTCTCGCAGACCCGCTGGGGGCGGAGGAAGATTTAGCGGACTTTTTTGATGCCAGTACCAGTACTAATGCCAATGCCACTACCAATGCCATTACCACGGCCAGCGCCAATACAGAGCAGTCTGAGTCGATCACGACAAATGCCATTCCTCCTGGCGAAAGCGCTCCACGAGCCAGCCGGCCCGAACCCAGCCAGGCCAGGCCCCATGAAGCTGCCGATGTCAATACAGCGGGTAATGATGTAGTCGATGCCGATGCCGATGCCGATGCCGATGCAGCCGATGCCGATACATATGCAGGCACGAATGCAGATGTTGATGCTGGTGCTGATGCCGATGCGGGTACTGGCGCAGATATAGTCAACCCGGCTCAAATAAATGCTGCGCCAGCTGCTGGCCAAGCCGTGCCATCACAAATCGACCCAGCTGTAGCTGAACCAGAATTTTCCCAGCCAGAACTTTCTGAGCCAGCACTAACGAAATCAGCCCTGGCGGATCGCCTGATCGGCCGTTTGATCGGCCGGGATCGGCCCACCGCCCAGGAGCAACCGCAGGGGGATGCGGACCAGGCGGCCAGCGACCCGGCCTCCG
>CANHSW010000103.1 GCA_947463165.1 Cyanobacteriota bacterium | reverse complement strand
GGCGAACAATTTATCCAGTTCTCCCCTATCCACCTGGGCGAAACCGGCCTGGCAGCAGGCCCGCAACCAGGGGCTGGGGAATTGGAAGCCGAAACGGGCCAATAGATCGATCAGCCAGCCCAGGTTCTCCCGCAGATTCACCCGTCCATCCCGACCGGTGAGCGAGCGCACCATGGAGGCCACGGCAATGCGGCAAACCTCTGTGATGCGGCAGTTGAGCTCCACATCGGCGAGCACACCCTGATCATTGCCGAGATAAATGTCGTCAATGGTGCGGCCGAGGCTCTCGGCCAGCAGGGCCGGCAGCGAGCGGAGACCCTCCTCCTGCCGCTCCAGGGCGGCGATGTTCACCAGGGTGGCGATCGCCTCCTCAGCGGTGGGCGGCTTGCCGATCGTGTGCAGGCCGCAGGGCAACAGCCGGCTTTCAATCTCCATTAACTGCCGATAAACGGCCCCCACCACCCCATCGCGGCCATCCATATCCAAGCCGGAGGCATCGTTTTCGGGCAGGGTTACGTCTTTATCGAGGTTGCACAGGCGGGCGGTTTCCACGATCGCGTTAACGATCTGCACGCCGCGGCTACTTTCCCGCAATTGCTGATAGGAACCCACCAGCTCACCCAGCTCCTTGAGGCCCTTATACAAACCAGCATTTTCCGCCGGGGGGGTGAGATAGCTGATCGTGGAGGCATAGCCCCGCCGTTTGGCGATGGTGGCTTCCGATGGGTTATTGGCGGCGTAGTAATAGAGATTGGGCAGGGCGCCAATCAGCGAATCCGGATAACAGGTTTCGCTCATGCCCATCTGCTTGCCGGGCATGAATTCCAGCGAACCGTGGGTGCCGAAATGCAGCACAGCATCGGCCTGCCATACCTTTTCCAGGTATGTGTAATAGGCGGCAAAGCCATGGTGGGGGCTGGCGCTACGGGAATAGAGCAGCCGCATCGGGTCGCCCTCGTAGCCAAAGGTGGGCTGAACACCCACAAACACATTGCCGAAATGGCGGCCGTAAATTAATAAATTGGTGCCATCGCTATTCAGGGAGCCGGGCGGTTTGCCCCAGTTCTCCTCCAGCCGTTCGGAATAGGGCGTCAGCCGCTCGTATTCCGCCACGCTCATCCGGTGGGCAATGGCCAGCTCCGGTGATCCCTCCAGCGCCTCGGGATCCTTGAGCACGGCATTCATCAATTCGCCGCTATCGCGGGGCATGTTTTCGATGCTGTATCCCTTTGCCCTTAGTTCCTCCAGCACCCGATGGATCGAACCAAATACATCTAGATAGGCGGCCGTGCCCACATTGCCCTTGTCGGGGGGGAAGCTGAATACGGTGATGGCCA
Organism: Cyanobacteriota bacterium; assembly: GCA_947463165.1. Lineage (GTDB taxonomy): Bacteria > Cyanobacteriota > Cyanobacteriia > PCC-6307 > Cyanobiaceae > UBA5018. Next base: position 5,907 of record CANHSW010000103.1, on the reverse strand, counting down.
GCTTCTTTTCGGCGCGGGGTTTGATCCGCAGCGAGGCCCAACGGATTGCCCGTTCGGCGATGGCATCAACCCGGTCTTGGAGGGTGTGGGCCTTGCCGGTGGCATCATCCCGGCCGCTGAGCACTATCGGTTCAATCGCCCCATCCAGTTCAGGGATGGCGATTTGCAGCGCCACCTGCACCGGGTGGAGGCCCAGATCGCTCTCCTCCCATTCCTGGGTGGTTTGGAATACCAGCGGCAGCGCCACCATGTAGGGGCGATTGAGCGATTTCAGCGCTTCCACCGCCTTTGGATGGTCCTGGCGAGCGGGCCCCCCCACCAGCGCGAAACCGGTGAGCGAAACCACGCCATCCACAATCGGCAGCTGCGGATTGAGGGGGTCGTAGAAGAAGGCATTCACCGGTTTGGTGAAGTCGAGGCCGCCGCAAAACACCGGAATAACCGTGGCGCCTCTGTATTCCATTTCCTGGATCACGGCCACGTAATGGGCCTCATCGCCGGTAACGATGTGGCTGCGTTGCAGCACCAAACCGATCACCGGTCCCCGCCGCGCCTTATCGCTGAGATCGGTGCGACTGGCGGTCCAATTTAGATATTCCTTGAGGTCCTCGAACATCGAGGGTGCCAGGGGATGCCAGATGCCCAGATCCGGGAACACCTGGGGCTCCGCCACCTCCACCGCCGGCCGCTCCGAATTCCCCCTAGGGAAAACGTACTTATCGGCGAGCATCAACAGGAAGTTGCGCAGGTTATCCGGCGTGCCGCCCAGCCAATACTGAAAGCTGAGCATGAACGAACGAGCATCCTGCGCCTTCTCTACCGGTAGATATTTGAGAACAGTTGGCAGGGTATTTAGTAGCTTCAGCATCGCGTCTTGGAAGCCGGCACCATTAGCCTCTTTCCGCTTCTTCATGAAGCTGGCGATGGCACTCTTGCTCTGGCCGAGTTGGGCCATGGAGAAGGTACCTAATTTATTTAGCCGCATCACCTCCGGCATGGAGGGGAAGATCACGGCCGCCTTGAGCCGATCGCGCTGGGGGGCCACCGCCTCCACCACCTTCTGGGCCAGGTCTTCAATGAAAATCAGCGAGCCGATGAATACATCGGCGGCCGCCACATCGGCGCAGAAATCGGCGTAGTTATCTGGATCGCGCAATTCTTCGATCAGATAGCCGCTCAGGTCGATGGCCAGCGGACCGTTCTGGTCGTTGAGGGAGTTGGCCGCCTGGGTGAGGGCGTTCTGGTACTGGGGCTCCAACACCACATACACGGCGCGCATCACGGCGCCTTGGTGGTGGTCGGCAGGGCTGACCCGACGGTTGGCGGAGCGGACCTGCGTGAACATGTGAACCGGTATGAAGCACTGGCGGGCAGCCTACGAAGGCCACCCACCGGATCGGGAGCTGTGGCCCAGGCGCCATGGGCCATAGGCTCGAATGCCGCCCCCCACTGCCCTTCGCTGCCGCGATGACCACCAGCAACCCCAGCAGCTCAGCCATTGCCGTGGTGGTGGCCGGCGCCCTGGGCCGCATGGGCGCCGAAGTGGTGAAGGCGATCACGGCGGCCCCGGATTGCCACCTGGTGGGCGCCATCGACAACACCCCCGGCAAGGAGGGCCAAGACGTTGGCCTGGAGCTGAGGCTGGGGGAACTGGAGGTGGCCGTTACCGCCGACTTTGAGGGCTGCCTCTGCCAGGCCAGCCAGGCCGTGCGCCAATCCGGTCCTGGCGGTGGGGCGGTGCTGGTGGACTTCACCCATCCCTCGGTGGTCTACGAGCACACCCGGGGCGCGATCGCCTACGGGGTGCACCCGGTGATCGGCACCACGGGGCTGAGCCCCGAGCAACTCCAAGACCTGGCCAGCTTTGCCGCCAAAGCCAGCGTCGGCGGCGCCGTGATCCCCAACTTCTCCCTGGGCATGGTGCTGTTGCAGCAGGCCGCCGCCGCCGCCGCCCGCTTCTACGACTACGCCGAGCTCACCGAGTTGCACCACAACCGCAAGGCCGACGCCCCCAGCGGCACCTGCATCAAAACCGCCGAGCTGATGGAGGAGCTGGGCAAGCAGTTCAATCGGCCCGAGCTCGATGAGCACGAGAGCCTGGCGGGTTGCCGCGGCGGCCGCCGCGACAGTGGCCTGAGGCTGCACTCCGTGCGCCTGCCGGGTCTGGTGGCCCACCAGGAGGTGATCTTCGGGGCGGCCGGCGAGACCTACACCCTGCGCCACGACACCATCGATCGCGCCGCCTACATGCCCGGGGTGCTGCTCAGCGTGCGCCGGGTGCGCCAGCTGGAGGGGCTGGTCTACGGCCTGGAACGCCTGATCTGATCCGATGTTGATCCCCCTGCGGCCCGGTGAGCTGCCCCGTCTGATCCCGGCCGTGGCCACCGGCCCCCAGTTCAACGCCAGTAGCGGCAGCCCCCAAAAATTGCTGCAACGCCTGTTCATCTCGGTGATCGGCGGTGTAATTACGCTGCTGATCAGCCAGAGCGTGCTGTTCTCCAGCCAGGCGGGCCCGATCGCCCTGATGGTGGGCGTGGTGTTCCTGCTCTACATGCTCTGGGGACCGATCCTGGAGGCCAGCCGCCGCAACGCCAGCTTGCGCCGCTATCCAGCAGCGGCGATTTTTGAGGGCGAGGTGGCCAACCTGTTCATCCGCGAGCAGGTGGAGGGCCGCCAGGAGACCACCGACCGCCAGGGGCGCCTGGAGCTGGTGGAAAACCGCCGCAGCTGGCTGTGTCTGGAGCTGGAGGACGAGCAGGGCTACCTGGGGCTGATCCGCTTCCCCTACGTGAAAAAGCATCAGAAGATTCGTCGCGGCATGGTGGTGCGCTGCCTGGTGCTGAGCGAGCGCCCAGACTTCTCCCGCATCGCCGCCCTCAGCGACGCCTGGCTGCCCCAACTCAACATCTGGGTGGGCGAGTACCCATATCTGCTCAGACCGGCCTTCCAGGAGCTCTGCCAGCGGCGCCTGCGCTGAGCCTGAGCCCATAGCACAGCGGTCGACGCTGGCGGCCCGAGCGCGTCTATGAAGCCTTCGCGGGCCCCAACTGCTGCAAGTTACATCTCGAAACAATGCGTTACAGTTCCTGCAGATCAACGCACCGGAGCCGACCGTGACCCAGGCCAACGCTTCCCTTTCCGAGTCCGCCCTCGAAGCTTCCCCCCTGCGGGGCCCCGTGATCCGCGGCGCCACCGTCACTACTGAAGATGGCGGCCGTTTGAACGCCTTCGCCACCGAGCCCCGCATGCAGGTGGTGGACGTGGAAAGCGGCTGGGGCTTCCATGAGCGGGCCGAAAAGCTGAACGGCCGCATGGCGATGCTCGGTTTCATCGCCCTGCTGGCCACCGAACTGGCCCTGGGCGGCGAGTCCTTCACCCGCGGTCTGCTGGGCATCGGCTGAGCCGTTTAGCCCCTAGCTCACCGTCGCCCAAGGCCCCCGATCGGCCTTGGGCGCCTGGGCCGCAGCAAAATTGCTGCGGCTTTTTGTTGTGCAAGCCCGCCACCGCTGGCGGGCTGCTGATTCCGCCGTCTCCCCCTTGATCCCTCCGCCCTCCAGCTCGCCACACCTGTGGGCCCGCGTCAACGGGGCTGGCCCCACCGGGGCCCTGGCTGCCTTGGCCCTGGCCGATGCCGGCTGGCGGGTAACCCTGGTGGACCCCCTCGATCGCGGCCAGCTGCTGCAATCCTCCCGGGGCTACGCCTTCACCCATTCCAGCCAGCTGCTGCTGATCCGCCTGGGGCTCTGGCCCGAGCTGCGGGCGGTGATGGTGCCCTTCACCAACCTGGAGCTCGCGGATCTGGCGATCGCTCGCCAGGTGAGTTTTGGCAGCGCCGATCTGGCCCCCGGGCGCCGTAATGCCCCCGATGGCACCCCCGGTGGGGCAGTGGGCTGGATCGCCTCCCATCGGCCGCTGATGACAGTGCTGCACGATCGACTCGCCGCCAATCCGGCGGTGGCCCTGCGGCTCGGCAACACCGCCGCCACAGCCGCCGCCAGCGAGCAGGAGCCCAGTTGGGATTTGCTGGTGGCCGCCGATGGCGCCCTCTCCCCCAGCCGCGAGGCCCTGGGCATCGGCGTGTGGCAGCACTCCTATCGCCAAAATTGTCTGACCACCCAGGTGGAGCTGCGGGGTTGCGGCGAACACCAGGCCTGGGAGCTGTTTCGACCGGAGGGCCCCTTTGCGGTGTTGCCCCTGGGAGGCCGGCGCTTCCAGCTGGTCTGGAGTGCCCCCCAGGCTCGTTGTCGCCAGCTGGAGAGCCTGCCGGATGTGAGCTTTCTCGATGCCCTGGCCGGCGCCCTGCCGGCCCACTTGCAGCCCGATGCCCTGGTGGAGCAGCCGCGGGCCTTTCCCGTGCAACTGCTGCTGGCCCGGCGGCTGCATCGGGGCAGGGCCATCCTGCTGGGGGAGAGTGGCCATCGCTGCCATCCCGTAGGGGGGCAGGGCCTCAACCTCTGCTGGCGCGATGTGGCGGTGCTGCATCGGCTGGCCCTGCGGGCCGCTGCGGGCCGGTTGCCAGTGCAGCGGTTGCCGGCGGCCTATGGGAGCAGGCGCTGGCCGGATTTATTGCTAACCCTGGCGGCCACCGACCTGTTGGTGCGGCTGTTCTCGAATCGACAGCCGCTGCTACTGCCCCTGAGACACCTGGCCTTGCTGTCGCTGGCGAGGTTTGCGCCGCTGCGGCGCCTCAGCCTGGCGCTGATGGGGGATGGCTTTAGCTGAGCTGGCCTGAGTTGATGATCTCCAGGCGCTGGCAGGCTGGTGGTAGGCGGCTTTTTCGGCCATGGTCAGCAGCAGTACCCCCCAGCCGCAGCCGGCGGAGGCTCTGCTGCGCTTTTTGCGCCACCAGCTCGGCCTCAGCGAGAGCGCCCTGGCCATGGGGCTCAAGCAGGCTGAACTGGAGCAGGCCCCCCTGCCGGCGGTGCTGTGGCGCTACGGCCTACTCAGCCTGGAACAACTGGCCCAGGTATTTGATTGGCAAGAAGATCAGCCATAAAAAACCAGCCATGGCTGGTCAGCCGCAAATAATTAGAAATAGATAATCAGCTGTAGATAATCAGCGACTGCACCGGTTGATCCTGGGGTAGGCGGCTGCGGCCATCGAGGCCGGCCAGTTCGGCCACAAAACCAAAGCCGCAGAGGTTGCCGCCGGCGGCGACCACCAGCTCGGCGCAGGCCGCCGCCGTACCGCCGGTGGCCAGCAGGTCGTCGATGATCAACACCCGCTGGCCGCCCGCTAGGGCATCGGCGTGAATCTGAAGACTGTCTTTGCCATATTCCAGTTCGTATTCCACGGTGATTACTTCACTGGGCAATTTGCCTGGCTTGCGTACCGGCACAAAGCCCAGGCCCACCATGGTGGCCAAGGCGGTGCCCACGATGAAGCCCCGCGATTCGATACCCACAATCAGTTCCGGCTGCAGCTGTTCACAGAGCTGTTCCAGTTGGCGGATCACCTCCCGCCAGCCCTGGGGATCGCGCATCAGCGGGGTGAGATCCCTGAACAGGATGCCGGGTTTGGGGAAATCGGGCACATCCCGCACCAGCCGCCGCAGATCGATGCCGCTAGCTGTCGAGTCATCGCAGTTTGCAGGCAGGGCAACCATGGAGGTGACGTTGAGGTGTGGTTGCTGGCATCATCGCAACCATGCCCGAAGTTTTCGCTGCCCCCTCCGGCTCCGCCAGCCAGTCCAGCCCGTCTGGTAATCCAGCTGAGCCCAGCTACGCCGGCCAGCACCTGCCCCGCCGGGGCCTGGAGCGGCTCGACCTGCTGTTGCTGGCCACCGAGGCCATCGACTTGAACGGCGGTGAGGCGCTGGTGCTGATCAGCGAACAGCTGGGTTTCAGCCAGATTTTCGCCAGTCGGGTGGAGCTGTGGACCCGCCGCTGCCACAACCCCCTGCGCCG
>CANHSW010000102.1 GCA_947463165.1 Cyanobacteriota bacterium | reverse complement strand
TGTGCTGGCCGGCAATGCCGCCCACCTTGTGGGCCTGGGGGCAGGCGAAGTCGAGACCGCTGATCAGATCGCTGATCGCCGAGCAGGTGGGATCCAGCAGCAGCAGCATCGAGCGGCTGGCGGCCAGTTGGGCGCTCAGTTCGCCATTGCCGGCGGCGCCGAGCTGATCCAACCAGGGCTGGGCGGGACCGTCCAGGTCGGGCAGCGGGCCTGGTTCGATCACAAAGGGATGCAAGCGGGCCCCCGGCAGGTGCAGCAGGGTGACGCTCAGGCCGGGCTCCTGTTCCAGTTCATGGGGTACGCCGTCGGCGCCAGTGCCCACCACGCCGGAGCTGAGGCAGCCCAGCCAATGTTTGGCATTGAGCTTTTGGCGCAGCAGCGGCAGTAGCCGCGGCAGGTCGCTGGCATAGCTGGCCGAGGCGAATACCAGGGCCAAATCGGCCGGGCCGCAACCGCGCAGCTGCAGGGCGACGGCCTCGACAGCCCCCTGCAGTGACGCATCGGTGACCAGGGCGGTGCGGCACCAGGGGGCCGCTTGTCGGCCGGGCCACCAGATAGGAAGTGAGAAGCCTGCCATTGCCCTCGAACCTATCGTCCAGGGTAGGTGCGGATAATGGCTCCTTACCGAACCTGTCCCGTGCCGGACGCGCTTTACCGCACCCTGGTGTGGCTCGATTTCAGGCTGGCGGTGTTGGTGGCCGTGGGCTTGCCGCTGGTGCTGCTGGTGTGGTCTTCCGTGAAGCGCCAGGGCGCCCTGCTGCGGCTGATGGGCCTCTACTGGAAGCTGGCCAGCCTGTTGCTGATCGCCATCCTGTTACTCACAGACCAGCGCCCCCTGGGCTTTTGGTTGGTCATTGCCGCCCAGTTGATCCTGGTGGTTGGCCTGTGGTTCTGGGTGGATATCAACGAGGAAATCAACGATCTGCCCCCCTGGCGGGCCCTGCCCCTCAGCCTGCGCATCTGGCGCTGGGGCTTCTCCATTTGGGCCCTGCTGGGCGCCGGCCTCAGTGCCACGGCCCTCGGTTGCACGGATAAGGCGGCGATGCTGCAAACCAAATGCGCGGTGTGGCTGCAACCGCCCCTGCAGTTGCACTCCCCGATCGCCGGCTTGTTTGGTTTTGTCTTCGGCGCTGACTGGACGCCATCCCTCGCCGCTTTCCTCGGCTACGCGGGCCTGGTGGCCTACGGGGTGGGCCTGCTCCAGTGGCTGCTGGTGCGCCTGCCGAAGCTGGGCCGGGTGGCCGGTGGCTTTTGAGCGCCCCATGGTTTGCGGGCCTGCCGCCAACTATGGGCTGAGGGTCTTTTGCTCTCGTGTCATCGGGGCCCGAATCGTTGTTGGTGGTGCCGCCGAGCTGGTTTGCAGGGCTAGCTGGGTTCGAGTTCCATAGCTGCTGAGGCGCCTGCCAAGCTGGTAGATGTGGCCAGAAGTTATTGAGTTGAATGGCGGTGGCCTGCCTGCTGGAAGCCCTGGAGGCCATTAGCCGCACCAGGCCCGATCGGGTGCTGCGGCTGCGGGGCGAGCTGGCGGGGGCCGGTGGGGAGTTGGAGCCGTTTGAGCTGCTGATCTTTCGCGGTTTTTCGAGCAGCGTCAGCCATCCCACAAGCTTTGATCCCGACCAGCCGACCCTGCCAGCCAGCGCCAGCGTCGCCACTGCCGAATTGCTGGCGGCACCGCTCAACCCGGCGGCGGAAAGGCAACTGGCCGCCCCCCAACCCGCCGATATTTATCGGGATCCGGCGGCCTGGTCTTGAATCTGGGCCTTACTTCGGTGGGTTCTGGGCCAGCACCGCCACGCAGCGGCCGCACAGGGTGGGGTGGGCGGCGTGGTCGCCGATGTCGGTTTCGTAGTGCCAGCAGCGCTCGCACTTCTGGCCTGCGGCTTTGGCGATGCCAATTGTGATGCCAAGTTCCGTACTCGGGGGAATTAACAACTGCTTGGTATCGGCGTTGGCATTGGTATCAGCATTGGCATTGGTATCAGCATTGGTATCAGCATTTGCATCGGCATCTGGCGCGGGATTGGCATTGCCCTCGAAAGCCAAAGACAGTGAGGAAACCAGCAGCCAGTCCTTGAGGTTGTCCACCTCGAGCTGGGTTGATTCCTTGATAAGCCCTAGAACTTGTCTTAGTCCTTGTGATACATTGCCTTCGCTCAAGTCAAGATGTAAATGCGCTTCAAGAGAGGAGCCGATGATCGATTTAGAACGGCAGATTTCCAGTTGTCGATTGACGAGCCTTCGCAGGCCTTTGATTTCGCCAATTGGCCCCTCATCATCTAGCTGGTCGCAGTTTAGGAAAGAGGATATAATTTCTTGCATCTCTGGATCCTCCAGGCTGGCTTGATTGAGGTTGAGTGGCGTGGTTTTCCAATCCGCCTCCGTCTTGGGCCAGCCCCGTTCAAACACCGATTTCTCCGCTACCGGGTAGGGCAGGTTCTGCCAGATGTCCTCTGCCATGTGGCAGAGCACCGGCGCGATCAGCACCGCCAGCCTTTCCACTACCAGGCTTAGCACCGTTTGGCAGCTGCGACGGCGGAAGGAATTGGCCGCGCTTACGTAGAGGCGGTCCTTGGCGATATCGAGGTAGAAGTTGGAGAGATCCACCACGCAGAAGTTCTGCAGCGCCTGGAAGAATCGATAAAATTCAAATCGCTCAAAATCGGCGCTCACCGCATCGATAAGAGCGGCTGTGCGCTGCAGCATCCAGCGATCCAGTAGCGGCAGATCTTCAATGGCGATGGCGTTGCCGCCTTCTGTTTGGGGCCGTGGATCGAAGTCGTGCAGGTTGCCTAGCAGGTAGCGGGCCGTGTTGCGCACCTTGCGGTATACGTCCGCCAGTTGCTTCACGATGCCCGGCCCCAGGGGCACATCGGCGGAGTAGTCCACCGAACTCACCCACAGCCTCAGCACGTCTGCGCCATAGGGCGGCTCCTGCTTCTCGTTTTTGCCGCCCTCCACCAGCACCGCCGGATCTACCACATTGCCCAGCGATTTGCTCATCTTGCGGCCCTTCTCATCGAGGGCAAAGCCGTGGGTGAGCACCCGCTTGTAGGGGGCGTGGCCGTTGACGGCCACCGAGGTGAGCAGGCTGCTCTGGAACCAGCCGCGGTGCTGGTCGGAGCCCTCCAGGTAGAGATCGGCGGGGAAATTGAGCGGAGTGGCCTGCGGGGGTGCCGCCGCCGCGGCCCCGTGCTCGGGATTTGTCAACGCCCCGTCCCCGACCGCCGGGCCGGCGGGAGTGATCCCCCCTCTCAAACCCCCCAGCACCCCCGCCCAGGAGGAGCCGGAGTCGAACCACACGTCCATGGTGTCGCTGCCTTTGCGCCACTGGCTGGCCTGGTCGGCGTAGGCGGGCGGCAGTAGATCGGCCTCGTCGCGCTGCCACCACACGTCGGATCCCTGCTCGCCGATCAGGGTCTGGATGTGGGCGAGGGTGTCGGCATTGAGCAGCACCTCGCCGGTTTCGCGGTGATAAAAAACCGGGATCGGCACCCCCCAGGTGCGCTGGCGCGAGATGCACCAGTCGCCCCGGTCCCGCACCATCGCCTCGATCCGGTTGCGGCCGCTCTCGGGCAGCCAGGTAACCGAAGCGATCGCCGCCAGGGCCTGGTCGCGGAAGCCCTCCACCGAGGCGAACCACTGTTCGGTGGCCCGGAAGATGGTGGGTTTTTTGGTGCGCCAGTCGTAGGGGTAGCGGTGCTCGTAGCGCTCCTGCTTGAGCAGCAGGCCGGTGCCCTCCAGGGCGGCGATGATCGTGGGATTGGCATCCTTGAGCACGTTGGTGCCGGCAAAGGGGCCCGCCTCGGCGGTGAGGTTGCCCGCCTCGTCCACCGGGCAGAGCACCGGCAGGTTGTATTTGCGGCCGGTGTTGAAATCGTCCACGCCGTGGCCAGGGGCGGTGTGCACCAGGCCCGTGCCGGCCTCGGTGGTGATGTAATCGCCGCCGATCACCACCGGGCTGGTGCGCTCCAGCAGCGGATGGCGGTAGACGATCCCCTCCAGCTCGGCGCCCTTCACCGTCAGCAGGGGGGTGAGCTGCAGGCCGAGGCTGGTCTCCAGGCTGTCGCGCAGCTCGGCGGCCACCAGCAGGTGGCTGGCGGCGGGGGCCGGCGTCTCGCCGCGGCAGGTCACGGCGCAGACGCTGTAGTCGAGCCGCCCATTCACAGACACCGCCAGGTTGGCCGGCAGGGTCCAGGGGGTGGTGGTCCAGATGGCCACCGCCAGGCCGCCGCTGGCGGTGGCCGCCTCGGCGTTCAGGCCGGCGGCGGCCAGCTTGGTGGCCAGAGCTTCGGGCAGTTGCACCGCCGGGAAGGCTGCGTAGATGCTGGGGGAGCTATGGCCATCTGGGTATTCCAGCTCTGCCTCCGCCAGGGCTGTGCGGGAGCTGGGACTCCAGTGCACCGGCTTCAGGCCCCGGTAGATGTGCCCGGCCAGCACCATCGCCCCGAAAACGCCGATCTGGGCGGATTCGTAGCTCTTTTGCAGTGTCAGGTAGGGCTGATCCCAGTCGGCCCAGATGCCCCAGCGGCGGAAGCCGCTCTTTTGCAGCTCCACCTGCTCCAGCGCGTAAGCATGGGCCTTCTGGCGCAGGCTCACGGGGGTGAGCGCGGCCCGCTCGCTGCTACTCAGACCCTGCAAAACCTTCAGTTCGATCGGCAGGCCGTGGCAGTCCCAGCCCGGCACAAACCGCGCCCGCTTGCCACTTAGCAGGGCGTGCTTGTTGATGATGTCCTTGAGGATCTTGTTGAGGGCGTGGCCCACGTGCAGGGCCCCGTTGGCGTAGGGCGGCCCGTCGTGCAGGGTGAACACCGGCCCCGGACGCTCCGGGCTGAGCCCTTCACGACTGAGCTGCTCATAAATCTGCTGCTCAGCCCAAAAGGCCTGCAGTTCCGGCTCCCGCACCTTGGCATTCGCCCTCATGTTGAAGGGCGTCTCCAGCAGGTTGAGGGTGTCCTTGTAGGCGGAGGCGTCCGAGGGAGCCGGGCTGGCGGTCACGTCGCCTGGGGCAACAATCGGCGATTATCCCGCCCGGTCGCTGGCGGCGGGGTGCTCTGGCAGGTTTGCAGCGGCATTGGCGCTCGCCATCGCTGGCTCGACCAGTTCCGTTGCGTCGTCGCTGCCTGCAGGGGCGCTGTTGGTCGCCCCAGCGATGGCGGGCGTTTGCTCGGCCTGATCGAGCAGTTGATCCAGCTCCGCCAGCGAGCTGATCCAGGTGGTGGGCTCAGGCTCAGGCGCAGCCATGGACTCAGCGCCCGGGGCGGCTGGCTGAGTGTTTGGGGCGGTGGTCTCTGGAGCGGCTGGCGGGGCAGGCTCAGGCATCGCCTCTTGGGCGGTCTCTGGGGCGGTCTTGGGGGCCGCAGCTGGCGGAGTGTCTGGGGCCTCAGCTGACGGGGTTTCCAGGGCAGCTGCCGGGGTGGTCTCGGTCTCTGGAGCGGTTGGGGAGCAGGCTTCCGGAGAGGCCTCTGGCGTAGTTCCTAGGGGAGTCTCTGGGGGGGCTTCCGGGGCTGCATCTGGGGCGTCTTCCAGCTGGGCCTCTAAAGCCGCTTCCCTTTCGGGGTGCCGCTCTGGCTGTTGTTCCGCTGGCGGCTCAGCCGAGGACTCACCCGAGGACTCACGCGAGGTCTCAACAGTGGGCTCAGGCGCAGGCTCGGCAGTGGTTTCAGCCGCAGGCTCAGCCGAGGGCTCGGCGGTTGGCTCAGGCGCAGGCTCGGCAAGGGTCTCAGCTGCAGGCTCAGGCGTGTCGATCGGGCCAGTTTCTGATCCGGCCTGTTCTGGCCTCACCCAGCGCTTGCTGCTGCGGGGTTGGCGGCGCTCGCCGATCCAGGACCCCAGCCCCGCCAGGGACTGGCTCACCAGGGTCAGCAGCTTGGTGATGGTCTGGCTGAGCTGGGCCCAGGTCCCCTGCCAGCGCTTTGCCGACCAGAGCTGTTGCCGCTCCTCCGGCAGCAGCCGAAACCAGCGGGCCTGGGCCACCTCCAGCCCCAGCCGGCCGATCAGCAGCCCACCGCAGAGCACGCCGAGCATCGGCGCGCCGGTGAGCCGGTCGGCACTGGTGACCAGCACCAGTCCCAGCAGCAGCACCACCGCCCCCCAGAGGGCATCGCGGGGGCGGCTCAGCTCGGGGGTGAGCAGGGGCAAAAGCAGCACGGCGAGGCCCAGCAGCAATGCCAGGGCTCCACCCAAGCTGGCGAGCATGGCCGGCGGGTCGAGGGCCCCCCATTGTGGATTGGATAATGTGGACGCAATGCCCACCTGGCGGAATTGGTAGACGCGCTGGGTTTAGGTTCCAGTGGCTTCGGCTGTGGGGGTTCAAGTCCCCCGGTGGGCATCATTCATTGCTTAAGTTGCTGTTCAGCAATCGCATTGGGGCGAGTCGCGCAGCGATGAAAGAGGCCCTGGCTGCCGCAACATCTGACTTTTCTGCCACTGCCGGCCAGCCGGGAGTGGGCCCTGGCGTCAGCCGGCCTCCATCCAGTCAGGCCCCCTCCAGGCCGGTTGAGTCCAGCCAGGCAGCATCCGAGTTGGTGGATGCCCCGCTGCCTCGTTCGGTGCCGAGGCAGTATCTCGATCCGCCCGCGGCCTGGAATCCCAGCGTGGGGCTGTTCATCGGCGGCTATGCCCTGGCGGCGCTCACCATCTATGGCTGGTTTGTGGGCCAGTGGCCCCTCTGGCAGCTGCTGTTGCTGGGCTTCCTGGCCCTGCATCTAGAGGGCACGGTGATTCACGACGCCTGCCATAACGCCGCTCACCCCAATCGCTTTTGGAACGCGGTGATGGGCCATGGGGCGGCCCTGTTGCTGGGCTTCAGTTTTCCGGTGTTCACGCGGGTGCACTTACAGCACCACGCCCATGTCAATGATCCCAAGCACGATCCGGATCACATCGTTAGCACTTTTGGGCCGCTGTGGCTGATTGCCCCTAGATTTTTCTATCACGAGTTTTTCTTTTTTCAGCGGCGCCTGTGGCGGCGCTATGAGTTGCTGGAGTGGGGTATAGCCAGGGGTATCTTTTTCTCGATTGTGTTGGCCGCAGCCCACTTTCAATTTTTGCCTTTCATCTTTAACTGTTGGTTCGCGCCAGCCCTGATGGTGGGTGTCACCCTGGGCCTGTTCTTTGACTACCTGCCCCATCGCCCCTTCCAGTCGCGCAGCCGCTGGCATAACGCCCGCATCTATCCGGGTAGGTTGATGAATTGGTTGATCATGGGTCAGAACTATCACCTGGTTCATCACCTATGGCCTTCCATTCCCTGGTTCGAATATCAGCAGGCCTAC
>CANHSW010000101.1 GCA_947463165.1 Cyanobacteriota bacterium | reverse complement strand
GGGGCGGGGGCGATCAGACAATTCAGCGGCAGGCTGTTTTTCACCACCGAGACGGCAGCGCCGCTGCTGGATCGCCACTGCAAACTGATCCGGGTACCACCGCTGCGGGTGCGGCGCCAAGATCTGGGGGAATGGCTGCGCTACGGCGTCCGCCAGCGCAGTCTCAAGCTGGGCTGGCGGCCAGCACCGCGGGTACCGGAAACGGTAATTAAGCGACTGCAGAGCTACGACTTCCCCAACAACTTACGCGAGTTGGAGGTGCTCATCTATCGGGCGATGCAACAGGCCCGCCGCCAGGGGCTGCAAGAGTCTGCCGAGCCGCAACAGCCGGCAGAGCTGCCGGAGGATGTGTTTTGGACCGACGAGCGCAACCACCGACCCCGGTTTGATCTCTGGCGCTGGAAACCGGCGCTGCGCAACTGGATGCGCTCCCCCAGGCTCTGGAACACGCTGCTGTTCGGGCTGGTCAGCTGGATATTTGTGCTGGTGAACCTGTGGCTGTGGCTGGGCCCCCAAGACAGGGCCCACAACGGTGCCTTGAACCTGTTTTGGGCCTGGTGGTGGCCGCTGATTTTGATCACCTATCCGCTGGTGGGCCGTCTGTGGTGCTCCTTTTGCCCCTTCATGGTGTGGGGCGAAATCGTGCAGTGGCTGGCGGGCCGCCTGGGCTGGCGGCCCCGCCCCTGGCCGCGGGGGGACAGCGATAGCTGGGGGGCACCCCTGCTGGCGGCCGGTTTCGCCTGCATCCTGCTCTGGGAGGAATTGGCGAACCTGGAGAACAGCGCCTGGCGCAGCAGCACCCTGCTACTGCTGATCACGGCCGGGGCGGTGCTGGGCTCGCTGCTGTTTGAGAAGCGCTTCTGGTGCCGTTATTTGTGTCCGGTGGGGGGCATGAACGGCCTGTTCGCCAAGTTGGCGATCACTGAACTGCGCGCCCAGGTGGGCACCTGCAGCGGCAGCTGCAGCAGCTATGGCTGTTTCAAAGGCGGGCCTGCGGTGGGGGAAGGGCTGGCCACGCCGGGCTGTCCGCTCGCCACCCATCCGGCCCATCTGGCAGACAACCGCAACTGCGTGCTCTGCCTCACCTGCGCCCAGGCCTGTCCCCACCGCTCAGTGCAATTGAGAGTGCGACCACCAGCGGCCGATCTACAGCGGGATATGCAACCTCCAGCCGCTGAGGCGGGGCTGATCCTGGTGCTGGCCGGCGGGGTGTGCTTGCACAACTGGCAAAGACTGTGGGGCTGGCTGGCCTGGGCGCCAAGCTCCCTCCATGAAGGGCCCCTGCTGCCGCGGCTGGCGATCGCCACAGCCACCTTGGCCCTGCCCGCGGCGGGCTTCCTACTGCTGCGACCGATCGCCCCTGCCCGCCAGCGCCGGCTCCTGCTCTATGCGCTGCTGCCGCTGCTGTGGGGCCTGCTGCTGGCAAGACACCTGCCGCTCGGCCTAAGCGAGGCGGGCCTGGTAATGCCGGTGAGTATCGGCCTGGCTTGGCCTGGCTGGAGCGCCGATCCCCATGTGGTGGCCTTCTGCCAGAGCCTGGTGCTGCTGGTGGGTCTGCTGGGCAGCCTGGTGATGATGCGCCGGCTGGGGCCCCAGGCGGGCTGGAGGTTGACCCTGGCTAGCGGCAGCTGTGTGCTACTGGCGGCGGCCGGTCGCTGGCTGGTGGCCATATCTCCCTAAGCAAGCGCCCCCTAGGCAGGCTTTCCACAGGCAAGCGCTCCATGGGGGCAGCGCCTGCCAGCCCTGGGCCCAAGCCAAAGTCCTGCGGCGAGCACCGGTGAGTGGCGCACTTGGGCGCTGCGACCCACGTACACCCAGGCCATGCCACCGCCCACCAAGGGCCACCACAGCCGGCCATAGAGCCGCGGCACCGCCTCCAGCTGATCGAGCTGGGCCAGACAGGCCTGGTCCACCCACACCAGTTCGCCCTGCAGCCGGCAGCCGGCCGCCTCTTGAGGCCTCACCTGCACCGCCATCGGGAATGGGCCTAAATCGTGAAGTCGCAGGCCCTCCATGGCGGCCGGGCCATGCCAGCGGGCCCTTGCCAGCCAGCGGTGATTGGCATGGCCCCGTTTGAGCGTGCCGTAGACGAAAACGGGGATAATGCCCGTGGTTGCTTCTTTGGATTCGATGACCATCGCCCTGTTGATTGCCCTGGCCGGTTCCCTGCTGCTGATGGTGCTTATCGTCAAGAAGCTGGAGCAACAGGCCTGAACCAGCTGGTCAGGGCTGGGCCACGAGCCGCAGCCCCAGGCCGTTGGGATCAGCCACGGCGGCCGCTTTGTCCAAGCCTTTGCCCTGTACCCAGCTCAACAGCAGGGCCCTCAGGGGCCCACCATTACTGCTGGCCTTAGCGGGCAGGTTGAAGTGGGTACCCCCTTCCACCAGCACCAATGGGCTAATCCCCTTTGGGTATTTGCCATAGGGAACCAAGGCTTCCGGTCTGGTGGGCACCACCCAATCTCGGCTGCCGGAAACCAGCATCACTGGAATGCTCAGGTCTCCCAAGCCTGCGGCAAACACCAACCCCTGGGGTGGACTGACTGCCACCAAGCGGGCGATCCGCCCGTCAGCCATAGAACTATCAGTGGCCGCCTTCAGAAAGGTGCACTGCAGCACCCAACTGATGTTGGAGTTGGGATTATTTAACACTCCACAGGCCTGCCAAACTTGCGCGGGCAGGCTGCGGGCTCCTGCCAATTGCAGGGCCGTGGTGGCACCCCAGGAATGACCAATAAAGGTGGCTTGGCGGCTGGTAATTCCCTTGGCCTGGGGGATGGCGCCAGCATCGAGGGCATCGAGCACCGCCCGCACATCCATGGGGCGCCGCAGAAATTCCTTGGGATCAGGAGGTGGGGCATGGCCAGCCAGCATGGCCGCCTGCTCGTTGATGTCACTGCCGGAGTGGCGGGGCAGAAACACTGGTGCGCCATGGCTGGCCAAGTGCTGGGCCCAGCCGAGAAAACTTTCTGGCGCATCCCAGAGCCCATGGGAGATCACCACCGCAGGCAGAGTTGGAGCGCCCTGGGGGCGCACCACGGTTACCTCCAGGATCTCGCTGGAGCCAGGCACTGGAACCTTGACCAGGCTGGTTTGAATCGCTTGAGCACCGGCTCGCAACTGGTCAGCCGGGGCGGCAGGCAACTTGGCTAATCCTTCAATTAGCTGATCGATCTCCTGGGCATCCCTAGCCCTGCGCCTGATAAAAGGCATGGCCCGATCCAGGCGGATAGTGATGCTTTTACCAGGGATAGACTGCAACAGGGAAAGCAGCGTTAACGGGCCACCCCTGGCAACCGCTACTTTCAGACCCGCTTGCACAGGATCACGGGTGATAACCTGAGTATTGCCAGGATCCACATCAATCAATTGCTTTAATAATACTTCTATTTCCTGGGCCATGGGCGCATCTGGAATCCCATCTGCGGGCGGCTTAGGCAATGGGGTATCGAAAAGCTCCTGGATAATGCGGGCATAGTTACCATCGGTGGCCCGGTTCAATTCGGCCAGATCGCTACTGCCAGCCCAGAGGGCATCAGGGCTAGACAATTCAGACACCTTAGCCGTAATAGTTATATCAGCAACCGGCAACTTCAAGGCCAGATTCTCAAGAGCGGACGCCGAAGGAGTGATTAGCAACCAGGGACAGCCAGCCAGCAGCACTGCACTGGCTCGCCGGATAGACAAACGAAGTGGCGCGGCAAGCATGTCCAGCATTAAGCTTTCAGCGACAGTCAGCTTAGACCATCGAAGCGTGGTCAAGCCCACACGGCAAGCTAGCTGAGCCCTGGCAGAAAACTGATCAAACCCGGACAAAAGATTGGTTAAACCCATGAGAAAGACTGGCTAATCTCAAGCGGAATCCACGTAATTACCCTAAGTAGGCCTTGGGAAACCCGAGCCACTGCCAAAAGAGCTCTGATGCCGCAAAAGTTCTCGGCTGGCAGCGGAAGCGCCTAAATGGCAGTTTTCCAGAGCCTCCCCAACAAATAAACTTGATAGAAGCAAAAAGCAAATCGAAAACAACCGGCTTGATCGATCTCACGCTGCGGCAAGCGCTTGCGGTAAGTATTGCGGCAGCAAAGCTACCACTTGCACTGGTTAGCCAAACGAGCAGTTATACGAGTTGCTTTCAAGTCCTGGCTGCGCCAGCAACCGGCCGTCTGCTGCTCAGCTGCCACTGGGGTGAAATCTTGGCGGTAAAGAGGGGCGAGAAGGCTGGCATCAAATATGCCGGCATCCCGCAACGGATGCAGCGCCTGCTCATCTTTGGCAGCGTTAGTCTAGTTAGCACCAGCCTGTATCTGAACCTGGAGGTGAGGCGGCCCCTGGGGCAACTGCGCCGCAGTCTCAATGCGGTTGATCTCGATGCCAGCTCAGCACCCCGGCCCGGAGGAATAATGGACATGGCGGCCTGGGAATGGCGATTGCCGAGCGTTTAGCCATGGGCCCATGGGGGCCATCTGAGCTGCCGGGCCCTGCAGCCGGGCCCTGGGCGGCCGCAGCGGTTTGCCTTGGAGTTAAGCGGCTGGTCACAACCTGTAACAACTCCGCAGGGAGCAGTCCTCAGTCACATTTGAGCTCCAGGCTGAATTTGACCTCAGAGAGCAAAGTTCAATGATCGAACAATCAACTAACTCAGGGACGACAAAATTTTGGCTATTCAATGCTCAGTGCTGGCCCCTGGGCACCTGGCGCTTCTGCCGTGGCGATGGGAGAGCTGCTGGCACGGTGGCGGCCCTGGTGCTGGCGGTGAGCGGCCCGCTGGGCTTCAGTGGCGCCAATGCTTCTGCCCAGCCGATCTGGGGCGAGAGCAGAGCTCGCAGGCAGCAGTCTATGCCCAAGCTCACAACCGAACAGCAAAAGAAGCTGTTCCCTGGCCGCAAAGAGCTACTGCTGAAAGAGCATCAGGAACGGATTGCGCTGCTCCAGAAGAGCCAGAGCTGTGTGGTATCTGCCACCAATAGCGATGCCCTGAAGACCTGTTTGATCGAGGACCGCAAGGCCAACACCGAACTGCGCAGACGCATGCAAGAGCAGATCCGCCAGCTCTACGAACGCAATGGCATCCAACTGCCCCCACCCCGCCCGGCCACGGAGCGCCGCGGCGAACCCGGTGGCAGGGGAGCAGCTGTGGAGCCCTAGGCAGCGCGGGGCTGATGGGCCCAAAATGAATTAGGGGTTTGAGGGGATCACAGCCTGAAGCAAACGAGCCAAGCCCGGTGGTGAGCAGGCCGCAAGCCGCCTCAGAATCCGCCGCTATCCAACACCTGGCCCGCACCTGTGCCGCAGCCGTGCCGCAGCAATGCTCGAATCATCCCCTGATGAAGCTCCCTCGTGAAGCCCCCCTGATGAAGCCCTCAGTCAGCCCACTCGCCATTGCCACTGCTCACATCCCCAGTGCGGAGCGGCCCCATCGATGAACCTGTCTGCTTTCGCTAAACCTGCGGCCATCCTGACCAGCGACGGTGCTTTGATCGCGCTGCTGCTGGGAGGCGAACTGGCGGGTGGCGCTGGGATCATTCAAACTTGAACCCAACTGAGCCCGCTGATCTGCCCAACACCAGGGATACACCCCTGGTGCTAGTGCATGGACTTTGGGATACTCCATCCCTGTTTGATCCGCTCAAGGCAGCATTGGCGGGCAGGCGCCAGCCCCTGTTGATTCCCTATCTCCCCCACCATTGGGGTGCCAGCTCCTTAACCGAGCTGGCAGGGCTGCTAGGTAGCCACATCGATGCCGCTTTTGGCGTCGATCAACCCATCGACCTACTTGGTTTTTCCATGGGAGGAGTAGTTGGACGTTACTGGATTCAACTGCTGGGGGGCCACCGGCGTACGCGACGCCTGTTCAGCGTCGGCAGCCCCCACAAAGGAACCTGGGCGGCCATACCAGTGCCGGCCTTGCTGCTGCGGGGCATTGCCGAGATGAAGCCGGGCAGCAGCCTGCTGCAGCTACTCGACAGGGATATATCCCACCTACAAGAAGTAGATTGCCGCAGCTATTACTGCCCCAAAGACCTCACTGTATTTCCAGGCTGGCGGGCAACACTGCCCCTAGGCCCAAGTTTGTCCATAGCTGTACGCAGCCACCGGCAACTGATCAACCATCCAAGGGCCCTAGAAATCCTTTGCCGCGATCTACTAATGCCTTGAGCCAAGGACCATGCCGATCAACCCGCGCTTACCGGGCGAGGCGGGCTCCAAGACCCTTATGGCCCACAAGGCCTTCTTGACCAAGGCCAGGCGGGCTATGGCCCCTCGGGAACGCCCCTGGTGTCACGGGCCTAATCAGAGGCAAGCCTTAATCTCCAGAGTCGCCTGAAACTGGCTGATTGTGCTGGCTAGCTGGTTCAGGGTGCACAGATGCATTAAGGTGCATGAAGGCTTCATTCCAACCGACTTTCCATGGGCTTTTCTCGAATTTCCCTGCTGCTTGCAGCTGGTATGGTGATCGGCTCAGGAGTGGCCAACGCAGCGCCAACCTGCACTTTTTTGCAGCCAATCGGCGGCGACGGCAACAACCCGGTGGTCACCAAAAAGCTGAGCCGTGCCAAGGCAATTCCCTTCACAAAGACAAATTGGAATACGGATTTTACCGTAAATCAACCCTACACTAGCTATAAGTTTTTCTTTACGGCCGATTCCGCAGATGCCAAGGCTAAGTATCCTGTGGAAGGCTTCATGAAATTCAGTGACGGCACCAACCTTCAGATAATCAATGAGAACATGAGCCCTCCCGTTGGCACCGGGCGCATGTTTGGCCCATTCGCGGCAGTTCCGGGCAAGCAAGCCAGTCAAATGAACTTTAAGGTGGGTGATAGCAGCAACCCAACAGCGATTGGATTTAGCTATAGAATTTCAGTTCAGGGCTGCCGCTGATTCCATGGCCCATTCACCCCTGCCTGCTTCCATGACCTGCGAACCTGGGCGCCGCCTGCGCCGCATCGCCAGCAGCATCACCCAGGTGGGGGTGTTTGCCCTAACTGCGACTTTGCCCTTATGGGGGCCTTCAGCTAAGGCCCTCGAAAAAGTGATCGTCAAGCTGCCGCTGCTCGAGACCAGCATCACGGTAGATCTAAATGAACTCACGGATCCCAAGCTCCTGGTGAGTGGAAATAGTGATTTAGCCGAATTAGACCGGGCCAGTAACGGTGCCATCGGTCGCAAATTGATCGAACTTCTAAATGCTCCAGTACCACTGAGCCTTACCCAGGTAGCTGATGGTTCGGTGGGTTCCCCCCTATTGGAGCAGGCCCTGCTGGTGCTCTCCTCTTTCGGCAGTATTCAGGGACGTAGCCCAGATCTCAGCGGCCGCACCCTCCAGGAGGCTTTTCGCAAAGCTTCCATCAATGGCGAACCCAGCCTGCTAGCCTTGATGAAGGCGATCCCCGGAAAATCTGTCACCTTGGATTTGGGTCGGGCCCGCTACATCCTCGAAAAGATGCAACGGCAGCATCGCCGCGCCGAAGCCCTGTTGAACTCCACCCCGGCAGTTACTGTCACAG
>CANHSW010000100.1 GCA_947463165.1 Cyanobacteriota bacterium | reverse complement strand
TGGTCTGATGCGATGCAATGGGAAAGTGTGATGCGATGCAATGGGAAAGTGTGATGGGATGCGATGCGAAAGTGTGATGGGATGCGATGCGAAAGTGTGATGGGATGTGAAAATGTGGTTGGATGTGGCCAGCTGGAGGTAAATCCAGCGCATCGGGCGAGAAGCGGCAGCCCTGCACCAACGGTCGGCCAGCGGCGAGGATGGGCCCCCGTTTGCGCCACCCAGCCGCGGTGATTACCGCCATCTCCCAGCCTCCGATCCCTGGCGATGCCAGCCAGCAGCGCTGGCCCTGGTGGCCGCTGCTGCCCCTCTATCCCTACGGCCGTCGCCGCAGCCTGCTGCGCGAATTGATCCCCGGCCAGCTGTGGAGCATTGAGCAGTTGCTGGGGGTGTTTTACGTGGCGGTGCCGATTCGGATGACGGTGCTGCGGCTGCGCCAGGGGCTGCTGCTCTACGCGCCGGTGGCCCCCACCGGCGAAGTGCGCGCGGCCCTGGCCGAGCTGGAGCAACTGCATGGCCCGGTGCTCACGATCGTGCTGCCCACCAGCTCGGGGTTGGAGCACAAGTTGCCGGTGCCGGCGATGGCGCGGGCCTTTCCTCAAGCCCAGCTGTGGGTAACACCGGGGCAGTGGAGTTTTCCAATCTCCCTGCCGTCCAGCTGGCTGGGCTTCCCCCGCCAGCGCACCAAGGTGCTGTTTGAGCAGGGCCTGCCCCACGGCGACCAGATCGACTGGTGCGGCCTGGGCCCCCTGGATTTGGGGGTGGGAAACTTTTTTGAGGCGGCCTGCCTGCACCGGGCCAGCGGCAGTTTGCTGGTGACCGATGCCTTGGTGGCCATCGGCGAGCAACCACCGATCATATTCAACCTCGATCCAAAACCGCTGCTGTTCCACGCCCGCGAGCGGGCCGATCAGCCGTTGTTGGATTCGCCCGAGCTGAGGCGCCAGGGCTGGTGGCGGCTGGTGCTGTTCGCCTCCTTCCTGCGACCCGAAAGGCTGGCAATCCTGGGCCCAGGGGAGCTGCTAAAGCAGGTCTGGAACGCCAGCCGACAACCCGGCGGCGCCGCCAACGCCCTCTATCCCTTCCACTGGCAGCCGGATTGGCAGCGGGAATTTCGCCAATTGGTTCCCCCTGGCGCGCCGATCATCCAGGTGGCACCGGTGTTGGAGCGGCTGGTGTTCCCCCGCCACCGCCAGCTGCTGATCAACTGGCTGCATCAGCTTTCCCAGCTGGGTGAGATTCGTCAATTGGTGCCCGCCCACTACGAGGCGCCGGTGCCCTGCACAGCCGCGGATCTACAAGAGCTGGCAAGGGAACTGGGTGAAAGACCCTGGGCTGTAGATGAGCAGAGCTGGCGCTACCTGGCCAGCATCGATCGCAACCTTGTGAAACTAGGTGTGGTGCCCAACTGCGACAGCTGAGCGGCCCTCGCCCTTAGAGCCGTAATTCGCCCGGATCAGCATCACTATCGGCCAGGCTGCAGCTGCCGATCAAGCTGGTTTCCAGCTCCATGCGCTGTTCCATCTGGCGCAGGAAGTAACCGGTCATCATCGCCGAACCCAGCAGGCCAGCCAGGTTTTCACGGCTGGTCTGGATTTTCACATCAAACTGCTCGGCGGGCAGCATGCCGAGCAGGCCCTGCACGTTGTGGCGAATGATGTCTTGAATCTCATGACTAGCTGAACGAGCCACCCGCTGCAACACATCCGGAGACTGATCCTGGAGGTACTGGATCAGGGGGTTGCCGCCTATGGCTTCGTTGTCGCTAGTCAGGAACTCCGGGTTGAACATGTCCGGTGTGCGCTAGGTCACGGACTGCACCCTACCCCAGATGTTCAGCGGCCAAAGGTGCGGTTGAAGGGGCGTAGATCCGTATCTCCCTGCGGCTGAGCTGGCGGCTAAGCAGGCCAAAGCGGTTCAGGGGCCAATAGCGCCAGATCGCCGTGCCGATCAGCTCCTCCTCCGGCAGGGGGCCCCAGAGGTGGGAATCGAGGCTGGCATTGCGGTTATCCCCCAGCACCAGCAGCTGCCCCGCCGCCAGGGTGAAGGGCTGCAGTTGATAGTCCATCGGCGCCGCCGCCCAATCGCTCGCCACCGGGGCACCATTGCGCCATAACAGCCCCTGACGCACCTCCACCCGGTCGCCGGCCCGGGCCACCACCCGTTTGATCAGCGCTGCCTTGGGGTCGTAGCCGGCGGCCTGCAGCGGCGGCGGCGGCCTGAACACCACCACGGTGCCGATCGGCAGCGGCCGGTGCAGCCGCACTCGCAACTTCTCCACCAGCACCCGATCCTGTTGCCGCAGGGTGGGCAGCATCGAATCGGAGGGAATCCAGCGCGGCTCCACCACCAACCAGCGCAGCGCCAGGGCCAGCAGCAGCCAGGCCAGCACCGGCAGCAGCTGGGCGCGCAGGTCGGCCAGCCGCTGCCGCCAGGGCCGGGGCGAGGCCGTCGGTTCGCTGCTCACGGGCCTGGAGAGAAGATAGGCGCCCCATCCTGCAGCCACCCCGGACGGGAAGGCATCTCTGTTTGGATCGCGCCCAAGCCAACCTGGAGGCTGCCCTCACCCTGTTGCAGGCCCTGATGCGGCGGGGCCTGAGGCAGCTGGTGCTCTGCCCCGGCAGCCGCTCCGGGCCCCTGGCGGTGGCGGCCGGGCTGTTGGAGCGGCAAGGCTTGGCCCTGGTGACGGCCATCGATGAGCGCTCCGCCGCTTTCTTTGCCCTCGGCCATGGCCGCGCCACCGGCCTGCCGGCGGCCGTGATCACCACCTCGGGCACGGCGGTGGCCAACCTGCTGCCGGCCGTGGTGGAGGCGGATTACGGCGCCATTCCGCTGCTGCTGCTCACGGCGGATCGACCGCCGCGGCTGAAGGGTTGCGGCGCCAACCAAACCGTGAACCAAGAAGACTTCCTGATCGCCTGCCTGCGCTGGCAGGGGCTGGGCGATGGCCGCGGCCTGCACGCCATGGCCGCGGCCGAACTGGATGAGCTGGCCGCCACCGCTTTGCGGCACTGTTTGGGGCCAGATCAGCCAACCTTGGCCCAGGCAACGGCCAAGGCAGCTGCCCAAGCAACGCCCGAACCGGCAACGCATTCATGGGCAGCGCCTGGGGCGGTGCAGCTGAACCTGCCGATTGATGAGCCCCTCCATGCCGGCTCCGCCGCGCTGCTGGCGGTGGCCAGGGCCTGGCCCACCCATGCCCTGCCGGCGGATCAATCCAGCCCCGAGGCGGCCCCCCAAGGCTGGCAGGGCGCTGGAGGGTCGCTGGGGCTCGATCCAGATCGACCCGGGCTGATCGTGGCCGGGCCTTGGCGCGGCAGACCCCAAACCTGGGGCGCCCACCTGACTGCCCTGCGGCAGTTGCAGCGACGCACCGGCTGGCCGCTGCTGGCCGATGCCCTCAGCGGCCTGCGGGGCATGGCGGATCTAAACCTGGTGGCCGGCTATGACCTGCTGCTGGCCGCCCCCAAACCCGAGTGGCAGCCTGAGCAGCTGCTGCGGCTGGGGCCGCTGCCGGCCAGCCGGCGACTGCAGCAAGGGCTGGCCAATTTCAGCGGCCCCCAGGCCCTGATCAGCGAGGCCGACCCGCGCAATCTCGATGCCCTGGGCACTGCCCAGCAGCGCTGCTTTAGCGGCCTGGCGCCCTGGTGGGCAGCCCTGCCGCCAACCTGGCAGGGCGATCAGCCCCCGGCCGCCAACCTGGCCCTGGCCCAGCGCTGGCAGGCGGCGGAGCAGGCCCTGCAGGCTTGGCTAGACAGCCAGCTGGCGGCCCCCTTGACCTCAGCTGGGATCGCAACTGCCCCTGAAACAGCCATGGCTGGCCTCTGCGAACCGGCTCTGGCCCGCCAGCTGAGCCGGCTCCTGCCCGCGGGTGTGCCCTTGGTGCTGGCCAACAGTTCGCCGGTGCGGGATTGGGAGAGCTTTGCGGTGGGCGATGGTCCGCCCCGACCGGTGCTGGCCTTTCGGGGCGCCTCTGGCATTGATGGCACCCTGTCGCTGGCCTGCGGGGTGGCCCAGGCCTGCGGCAAAGCCGTGCTGATCAGCGGCGACCTGGCCCTGCTGCACGACGCCAACGGCTGGTTGTGGCGCAGCCAATTGACAGGTCAGCTGACGATCCTGGTGATCGACAACGGCGGCGGCGGCATTTTTGAACAGCTGCCGATTCGGCCCGATCCAGCGGCGGTGATGGATTTCGAACGGCTGTTTGCCATGCCCCAACCCGTCGATCCGGTGGCCCTGGCGGCCGTCCATGGGGTGCCGGGGCGCCTGTGTGGCGGCTGGGAGGAGCTGGAGCGGGATTTGAGCTGGGCGTTGCAGCAGCCCCTGGCGCTGTTGAGGCTGGTCACCGACCGCCGCCAGGATGCCCTGCTGCGCCAGCGGCTGCGCCAAAGCCAGCATTGAGAACAGCAGCCTTGGGAGCTGGCCTGGCAGCAGCACCAAAAACAGAGGCCCAGGGACCATCAGCGGAGCTGGTGGAGGAGCCGCGACGGGCGCTGCGCAGAATGGCGCCTGTGATGCCGCAGCGGCCGTGATAGAGGTCTTCTCCCCAGCCGATCCACCGCTGCAGTGGCGGCAGCTGGGTAGCTACGAGGACATCATTTATGAGGGCAGCGACGAGGGCATCGCCCGGATCACGATCAACCGCCCCCGCTGCCGCAATGCTTTCCGGCCGCGCACGGTGATCGAACTCTGCGATGCCTTCACCAGGGTGCGGGAGGACCCCCGGGTGGGCGTGGTGCTGTTCACCGGGGCTGGGCCCGCCGACGACGGGGGCTGGGCCTTCTGCGCCGGCGGTGACCAGAGCGTGCGTGGCGATGGCGGCTACCTCGACGAGCAGGGTGTACCTCGCCTGAACGTGCTCGACCTGCAGCGGTTGATTCGCAGCCTGCCCAAGGTGGTGATCGCCCTGGTGGCGGGCTACGCCATCGGCGGCGGCCAGGTGCTGCATCTGCTCTGCGACCTTTCGCTGGCGGCGGAAAATGCCCGCTTCGGGCAGACGGGGCCCAGGGTGGGCAGTTTTGATGGCGGCTTTGGCGCCAGCTACCTGGCCCGGGTGGTGGGCCAGCGCAAAGCTCGGGAGATCTGGTTCCTCTGCCGTCAATACGGCGCCTCCGAGGCGCTGGAGATGGGACTGGTGAAC
Source organism: Cyanobacteriota bacterium (assembly GCA_947463165.1). Lineage (GTDB taxonomy): Bacteria > Cyanobacteriota > Cyanobacteriia > PCC-6307 > Cyanobiaceae > UBA5018. The sequence goes on along the minus strand of CANHSW010000100.1, from coordinate 2,439 downwards.
GCGGTGGTGCCCCTGGAGCAACTGCAGGCGGAGGGGGTGCGCTGGGGCCGGGAGGTGATGGCACACAGTCCCACGGCGATCCGCTGCCTCAAGGCCGCCTTCAATGCCGAAACCGACGGCATGGCGGGGCTGCAGGAGTTGGCCGGCCAGGCCACCCACCTCTTTTACCGAACGGCCGAGGGCCAGGAAGGTCGCAATGCCTTCCTGGAAAAGCGACCACCAAACTTTGCCGACGCCGACTGGCTGCCTTGAACCCTGCGCAGCAGCGCAACCCGACTCAGGCCTCAAGCACAGGCCACCAGCACAGACCTCCAGCACCGGCCGCCAATCGGGCTCTGGAAAATCGCAATTTCAGCCACCCTGTCAGCTCAGAGCCCATGCCAATAAAGGGCCACTGCCAGCGCAGAGCCCATGCGGCCTAGAGACTTGGTCAGCAGTGACTCGATTTTTCCAGAGCTCGCAAACATCCCCTCCCTGCGGCTGCAGGGTCAGTACAGGAGAAGCCGGTCAAAACTGGCAGAGCTGGCAGAGCTGGGCACAACTTTGGGGGCTGGACAGAACTTGGGAAACTGGTCAGCCCTGGACCAGCCGACCAGAACTCCCCTAGCCCTCAAAGGGACCCGAGACCTGGGCACCTCGAAAACTGCCCGTAGGCCAGGAGCGCCGCGAGAAGGGAAGCGACCAGGCGCCGAGATGCCCCCTAAAGCCATGGGATACGCATCACGAGATTCGCACCACGACATTCGCATCGTGGGACCAATGAGATTTAAAATTTGTCTGGCGCCTTTGGGCAGCCCCTAATCAACGGCCACCCATCCACACTCAGCAGATCCGTATTCGACAACTCTGCATACGACAAAGCTTTATTCGACAACTCTTTGCTCGACAACTCTTAATTCAGCAACCCTGCCTTCAAAGCCTGTATATTCAGCAACTTTGCATTCAGAGGCTCTGCACAAAAAAGTCTGTATTCAGCAATTCCGCATTGAGTGGCTCCGCATCCCGCACTTTGCCTTCAGCAGCGGTTTGCATTCAGCAGCACTTTGCCTTCAGCAGCGGTTTTCACTCAGCGCTTTGCATTCTCAACAGCAGTTTACATTATGCAACTCTGCATTCAGCAGCTTTGCATTCAGAAAGCCTCTATTCAGCAGCTACTTTATTCAGCAGCTCTTTTTACGGCAAACCTGTCTACACTAAATCTGTCTACACTAAACGTGTCTGCGACAAACCTAATCTGCGTCAAGCCTGTCTACAGCAAGCCTGTCTGCCGCAAGCCTGCCTGCAGAAAACCTGCCTACACTGCCTACAGTAGGCAGGGCTGCAGCAAACCCATCTTCTCATCTACCAATTCATCAACCCAAACGAAGGCAAATCCCCTCCTCTAAAGATCCTTTCTCTTTGAGCACAGTCCCCATCGCTGTGCTGCAGCCGCACTATGAAAATTCAGATTTTCCTTGCCGACGCTTCCCGCCCCAATCGAGGTCCTTCGCCAAAGTCTCTGCGGTCAACTCCGCTGCCGGCAACTCCCCTGCCGCCACCGGCGCTTGCCGCTGCCAACCTGAAGAGCGACCTGCAGAGGCCCTGGCCCCTCAGGCTCGGCCTGGCTTTGATCCTGGCGACTACCGGCCTGCTGAGCGTCTTCCTCAGCGGCCCCCTGGAGCCCATGCAGGCCCAGCAGATCGCGGGCCCCAGCCCTGGAGATCTCAACCCCCTGGTGGGCGACGCCCAAAGCCAGGAGGATGGCAAAGCTGGCCATGGGAGCGTCCAGGGGCGGGAGCTGGTGTTGGACCGGCGGCGGCGCCTGTTGCTGGTGATCGATAGCGGCCAAGAGCTGCGCCGCTTTCCGGTGGCGGTGGGCAGGCCTGGCTGGGAGACGCCGGTGGGCCAGTTTGAGGTAATTGAGCGGGTGATCAATCCCGTCTGGAAGCATCCCGCCACGGGCCAGCTGGTGCCAGCAGGTCCGGAAAATCCCCTCGGCAGCCGCTGGATCGGCTTCCACCGAGACTGCAAAGGCCGCCGCGGCTTTAACGGTCGATCGGCACTGACCGTAAAGGGTTGCACCACCATGGGCTTCCATGGCACCCCGAACCGCCGCAGCGTTGGCCAGGCCGTTTCCCACGGCTGTGTGCGGCTCTACGACGAGCAGGTGCGCGAGCTGTTTGAGCTGGTGAGCATGGGCACGCCGGTGATCGTTTTGCCCTGAAAAGGCGGCTGGGGCAGACCGGTCGCGGACCACCCGTAAAGTTGCGCCCAGATTTCCCTTCTGACATGCGCATTCTCTTTGCTGCGGCGGAATGCGCGCCGCTGGTCAAGGTGGGCGGCATGGGCGATGTGGTGGGTTCCCTGCCGCCGGCCTTGGCCGCCCTCGGTCACGACGTGCGCGTGATCATGCCCGGCTACGGCAGGCTCTGGAGTCGGCTGCAGATTCCCTCAGAGCCC
>CANHSW010000099.1 GCA_947463165.1 Cyanobacteriota bacterium | reverse complement strand
GGAAACCGACGCCCTGATCCGCATCCTCTGCGCCATGGCGGATCGGCTCTATCCGGTATTGCGGGTGATGCTCTCCAAGGCCGAAGCGGCCGAGATCAACCAGCAGCGCTGGCAAATGTTTGAGACCCGAATGGCCCAATTGGTGGGAGAAAGGATGAACCCCCGTCGCGGTGCGGTGCATGCCCTGCTCGATCCCCAGGCTGGCTTGGCCCAGCGACGCCGTTTGATTCAAAGCCTCGCCCTCGCTGCCGGCAACGGTGGCTTTGAGCGTCTGCGGGCCAGTCTGCTGGATGCGGCAGCCTGAGGCCCTGGCTTCTTCCCCATGAAAACCACCCTCCGCTTCGATCAGCTCAGCTGCCGCCTTCAGGTGGAGGGACTGCCGGATGTGTCGGTGGGCCAATCCGGCGAGGTGGTGGGAATCATCACCGGCTGGAGCCTGCAGTGGGCCGGTAGCCCCGAGCTGGAGGGCCGCAAGCAGCACCTGCTGGCCTTGATGCAGGTGGTGCTGCCCTATGCCCGCTACCTGCTCAGCGGCGTGGAGCGCCCCTTCGGCACGCCTCCAGCCCAACCGGTGGAAATCTCTCCCCACCCCGAGGGCGGCCACCAGCTGGTGCTGCATAGCAGTCAGCCGGATACCGCCCCCCTGCAGCTGCATCTCGACGACGCCGAGCTGGCCGATCTGGTGCGGGTATTGGATCAATTGCGCCTGGACCCCAGATTGCAGCTGGCCCTCGACCTGCCGGAACCCAAGCCCCTGAAGGCCTTTGAGCTGGAGCGCCGCACCCCCCTGGGCCAGCGCCTGGCGGCACCGGTGGGGGGCTTGCTGGCCCTGGCCCTGCTGGCCGGCCTGGGGCTGTTGCTGCCGGTGCCCAAACCCCAGCCAGGCGGCACCCCTGGCGCCAAGACCAGCCCAGCGCCCACCAGCCTGCCCCTGACACCAGCAAAGCCCGGCTCTTGAGGCGGCACGGCTCTTGACGCGACGCCGCTACTTGACGTGACGCCGCTCCTGGACAAACTGGGGTAATGACAACCATGACCTGGTCGGAACTGCGGATTCGGGTGGCACGCCTTGGCGCCGCCCTCAATGTGGTGGTGCGCAGCGATCCGGAGGTGTGTGGCCTCAGTGGCGAAAGCTTTCATCTAACGCTGCACCATGGCGGCCATGGCGACTGCACGGTGAGCAACCTGTCGCTGATCGATTGCCCCAACGAGCTGGTGCTGATGGAGTTTGAGCGCTGGATGCGCGGCTGCGGCCACCAGCTGGAGGTATGACCTCACCCCACCAGCGGACATTGCTGCTCCCCAAGGCGGCCCCCAAAGCCCGGCGGGTGTTTCGCCAGCGCCGCCGCAAGGCCCGCTGGCAGCAACTGGGTACGGGGCTGTTGTCGTTGGCCGGCGGCGGCGGGCTGATGTTCGGCTTGATGCTGCTGCCTGAGCGGCTCGACACCCTGCTGCTGGTGAGCAATGCGATCGCCAACTTGATCGGCGGCCTCAGCCGCTTTGGCATGGGCTTGCTGCAACTGCTGGCGGTGCTGGCCCTGGCTGCGGTAGCCCTCGGTGCCCTGGTGCTGTTGTTGGCGGGAGTGGTCAGACTGTTAAAGGCCCTGTGGCCCGAGCCGCCCCGCCAACCACCCAGCTGAACCAGGCCCCACAGCGATGGCTAAAGCCAGAGGCAAACACAAGCGCTCCCCCCAACACCGAGCCACCCAGGAAGAGCCCCAGGGGCAGGAGCAGGACCAGCCAGGGCCAGCGCCCCTGGCGGCTGAGCCTCGCCCCGACCACGATCGCTATTATCCATCCACCCTGCTGGAGGACCTGCGCGATGAGCCAGTCCATGATTCCCTAGCCAATGGAGCCATAGCTGCCGGGGCTGGCGTCCACAAAATCGCCATCAATGCAAACAGGCAACATCGGCCAAATGGCAATAGCGGTGGCGGTGGCGGTGGCGGTGGCGATGTCGGTAAAAATGGCAATGGCAATGGCAAGCTCGACCGCAAAAGCTACGAAAAAGAACTGATCAGGCTACAGATAGAGCTGGTGAAGATGCAGTACTGGATCAAACACACGGGCTTCCGGCTGATCGTGGTGTTTGAGGGCAGAGATGCGGCGGGCAAGGGTGGCACGATCAAGCGCCTCACCGAGGCCCTCAATCCCCGGGGTTGCCGCGTGGTGGCCTTGGGTACCCCCAGCGACCAGCAAAAAACCCAGTGGTTTTTTCAGCGCTATGTGGAACACTTCCCCAGCGCCGGGGAAATGGTGATCTTTGATCGCAGTTGGTATAATAGAGCCGGCGTGGAGAAGGTGATGGGGTTTTGCACCGATAAGCAGGTGGAGGAATTTCTGCAGAGCAGTCCAGAGTTTGAACGGATGCTGGTGCGCTCTGGCATCGTATTACTAAAATACTGGTTTTCAGTGAGTGACGAGGAGCAGGAGGTGCGCTTCCAGGCCCGTATCGACGATCCAACCCGCCGCTGGAAACTGAGCCCCATGGATCTAGAAGCCCGCATGAAGTGGGCAGAATTTTCCCAGGCCAAAGACGAAATGTTTAAACATACAAACATCCCAGAAGCCCCCTGGTTCACCGTTGAGGCCAACGACAAGCGCCGGGCCCGCCTCAACTGCATCCACCACCTGCTCAGCAAGGTGCCCTATCGGGACATGACCCCAGAGGCAATTAAATTGCCACCCCGCCCCAAGGCAAAAAAAGTGGCACGACCACCCCTCGGGGAACAGTTCTTCGTGCCGAATCAATACCCCTGATCGGGCGGTCAATCCAGATACCCCTAAGCTCGCAAGCCCCTTTGCCGGCTTTCAACCATGCAGGCGGTTAAACCACAAGCCCGCCAACTGCCAGCTGCTCCACAGGAAGGCTGCCAGGAACAGCCAGTTCAGCCAGGCGGGTCGTTGCGGTTGCTCGGGGACCATCGCCACACTCCATTGCGATCGGCCCTCTAGGTTGCCCGCAGCTAGAGCCCCCTGGCGCCCGATGCAGCTGATCGCCACCTACCGCAATGAGGCCCTGGCCGCCCTGGGGGACCAGGCAATCGATTTTTTTCAGCGCCGCAGCGACCTGCATAGCCGTGGCGTCAGCTTCGGTGGCGGCAATGCCAATCCAGACAAGGTCTCAACGGATATCTCCCTGGTGTGGCTAGATCGCAGTGACCCGGAGGCCCATCAACTGGCCGACGCGATCATGTTGGCCGTATCGGGCTGTCTCAAGCAGTACCTCAGCCAGCGACGCCAGTTCCTGGAGGTGGTGCCGGAGCGCTCCCTGTTCGTCAACCCGATCTTCAACCTGCAGCACTACGAAGCCGGCGAGGGTTTTAAGAATTGGCATTGCGACTGGACCACCTCTGTAGATGCCACCGAACCGATCAAGCGGGTGCTGGCCTGGATTCTCTACTGCAATGACGTAGACAATGCCGGCACCGAATTCCTCTGGCAGCAGCACCATGTGGAGGCAGTGCGCGGCCAGATGGCGATTTTTCCGGCCGGCATGTCCCACGTGCACCGCGGCAGGGTGAGCCAGGAGCAGGCCAAAACCATCGCCACGGGCTGGATCAACGTGGGCAAACTGGAGGCCTACGTGGAGCGTCTCGCCAAAACTGTCTAGACAGGTAGCAACCCACTCCTCCAAGACCCTGCCATGCTGCGCCCCTTTGCTTTCCTGGCCGGCCTAGGCCTGGCAGCCAGCATCGCCCCCACCCTGATCTGCCTGCCCGCCCGCGCCGACTCGGTGCAATTCCGCTCCACCGTCTCGGAGGTGGATGCCTGCAACCGCGCCCAGGCCCTGGTGCCCCAAAACGGCACCGTTACCACTATGAGGGTAAAGCAAAATAACGAATCCAATGGCAGCTATGCATTCACCTGCCGGGTGAACTGGAGCTCCTCCACCAAGGCCAAACCCACCTGGATGCCAATTCTATTTGGCCCGGCGTGGAGCTGACGGCCGCCTGAAGCTGCGAAGTCAATTACCACAAAATCAATCGCCATGCAAAAGCCATCTAAGATTATCAACCTCAAGATGCCAACACTTGAGGAAGATCAATCAACAACTTACATCGGTGGTTAACATTGAGCCACGAACAACCCATTGGCCAACCGAGCCTAGGGATGGGTTCTGCGGAAGGTCTCAATCGCGCTAACAACGCCGGGGGACGAGGATCCGCTGATCAGATAAAGCTGAAACCTCTGACCTTTACTGAGATATTTAGAGTAAGAGGAGGTGAGAAATGGCAGATAGGCATTGTTGCTGCTTAGATTAATCTCAAAGAAGGGAAGAGTGGTGGCTTTCACGTAATTTCCAATCAATCCCTGGCTAGGAAGTGTGAGATCGCCAACGGATTCAATGGTCTTCTTGATGCCGGGATCAATCTCGTTGAAATTCACATGGGCCTGACCTTCCAGCAGCATCCAGTACTTTTTGGGTTCCTTCAGCCAGGTGAACGGCAGAGCCTGCTCAAGAGCAGGGGGTGCGGCTGGGTCGTAGCTGCCGGAGGCGAGCATCACGGGGATGGCAATGGCACCGATTCCTTTCGGCCCAAAAATACTGCGCATCACCGGATTGGCTGCAAACACCGCCCGAGCCCTCGGATCATTTAGGGCATAGGACTTGCGGGGCAGTTCAAGCGCTCGGCACTCAAGCAGCAGGGAGATGTCAAGGGCCCCATAGGGACGGGTGCAGTCGGCTTGGAGATGGTCGAAATCAATCGTTGCTCCGGCCACCGCCAGGGCGGTGTACCCCCCGAAGGAGTGACCGGCAATGCCAACTGAGGCAAGGTTCAACTTGCCAGCGAAGGAACCGGCATTGCGCCGGCCCAACTCATCGATCACATAGCTGATGTCCTTGGGTCTCTGGATAAAGTCCTGAACATCAAAGATGTCCTGATGCAACCCCTTTAGCATTTCCTTCAGCCAGATCGTGTCGCTGCCTGGATGCTGAGGGGCCGCCACCAAAAAGCCGTAGCTGGCCAGATGATTGAGGCCATCGGCGTAATCCTCTGGCCTTGAGGCCAGACCGTGGGAGAACATGATGACCGGAATCTGTGCAGCCTTGTTCTGCTCTGGAATGTAGACGTCCACGTAGAAGGATCTCTGGCGACTGGCATCCACCAGATTCCACACCTCCTTACGCACAGAAAAGGGCCCCGGCTTGGCGGGATCCGGCAAGGAATTGAAGTTAACCGCTGGTTGTGTAGCGGCTTCCTTGGCCGAGAGATCTCTCAAGGTGGTGATGACGGCTTCCGTGGCGGCGATTACCCTCTCTCCGGCATTGGCGGCACCAACAATCGCCTCCCCGTGCAACTGGATGTTGGTGGGCAATTGCCGCAGCACATTGAGCTGGCTCAAACCGTCGCTGGAGAAGGCTGCCCCCACCAGAGCGGAGCGCAGGGCGAACTTGCCATTGCCGCCCCGTTGCAAGGTGATGCCACGCCCTAACCGCTCCAACACATCTTCCCCAATTCTGCTATCAAAGAACTGGGATACCATCAGAGGGTCGATATCAGCCCGCCGCACCAGGGCTGCGCGCAATTCCTCTCGCTTATTGGCAGGAGTGAACTGCAGAAAGAACGCCAGATCGTCGGCAACGCTGCCGTCCTTAGCGAAGGCCTGCAGGGAACTGATGCGCAAGGAGCGGATCAGCGGCCCATAGGAAAAGGAAAGAAGTTCGCCGGCATGGACCGGACTAACGGCTATCAACGCCAGGGAGAACCCTGCGAACAAACCTACTAGCGCACGCTTAAGCAAGATGTTCTCACTGAATTCTGCATCGGAGTTTAGCATTGCACGGAATAGTGTGCTTAGATTCGTAGCAAACGCTTGTCAATGCCAGGCGTCAACTCGATTGCTCTTGTGCACTTCCCTGCATGCCAACGCTGGGTGAACATTGGCCGCAGTTCAGACTGGGCACTGGCGCTTGAACTGGGCATTGATTGCGGTGAAGTTTTATTGCAGATTCGATCAGGCGATATGGTCATCGGACCTGAGTCATGATCCTGATCTGAGGTGGTGATTCGCCGCCATTGATCTGTTTCATTTTTTTACTGCTAGAACGATTCGTCAGTCACTCGTGCTTTCAACTTTGGCCACTGCTGTCTCATTAGAGGAGGCCACCACATTCCAGCCTTCAGCAAGGTTGTAGTTGTAGAACTAAGGTGGGGCCAAGGACCCAGGTGATGTTGCTGTTGGTTTATGGCATGAAATTGAATTAAGAGTTAATGTCGCCCAGGCCAAATTCGCCCTCATTAGCCGTTGCTGAGGTGGAGATACAATGTAAAGTTAGTAATCTTCCCCTTTCCTGGCCCAGGAGCTGTTGATATGACGTTGCGTCGGCACCTCAAGATCGGCATGGCCATCGCCGTCTGCATCGCCAACCTGGCCACAACGGCTGCGGCCCAGACCCAGACCCAGACCCAAACTTTCAAGATGACCACGCCGATCGCGCCGGGGGTGGCCACGCCCGATCGGTTGGACAGCTCCATCGGCACCCTCCACCTGATTGATGGGTTCCCCAAGCCCGACACCGTCGAGAAGATCTACGACAACCTCGACCGTTCCAGGGCTCTGCAGGCATATTTGCTGGCCATCCCGATCGTTAACCAGGCCGGGATGCGCGATTCCCTGCGCAAGTTCGGACCCGTAAATACCACCAACGTGATCTGGGAAAACCTGGTGGACCCCAAGACCGTGGAACTCACGGCCAACGACAACACGGTCTACAGCTTCATCTGGCTGGATACCAATAAAGGGCCCCTGGTGGTTGAAATCCCACCCAAGGTGCTGGGTGCCATCAATGACTTCTGGTACCGCTGGGTGGCCGACATCGGCATCACCGGCGCCGACAAGGGTGCCGGCGGCAAGTATCTGATTCTGCCTCCGGGCTATCAGGGCGCCATACCGCAGGGCTATGTGGTGATCAAGCCGAAAACGTTCGGCAATTGGTTGTTTTTCCGCTCCTTCCTTGTGGGTGGTTCTACCAAACCGGGGGTGGAATCGGTGAAAAAGAATCTGAAGATCTACCAGCTCGCCGATGTCGCTAAGCCGCCCGCGATCAAGTTTGTCAATGCGTCTGGGGTACCCGCCAACTTTGTCGCCCCGGCTGATTACTCATTCTGGAGCCTGCTGAATCAGGTGATTCAGGAGGAACCCTCCACCGGCTCCGACCCCACCACCCTGGGTCTGTTCGCCTCGCTCGGCATCGTTAAGGGCAAGCCCTTCAACCCTAACGAGCGCATGAAGAAAATCCTCACAGATGCCGCCAACATCGGGGCGGTAACGGCGAGAACGATCGGCTTCAAAATCCGCGATCGCGAGGCGTTCTTCTATCCCAACAGCTCCTGGCGACTGCCATTCTTCGGTGGCTATAAATTTGAAGTATCCCCCGGTGTGGCCAACCTGGATGGAGCGGCTTTCTTTTATTACATCGCCACCGGCGTGACGCCGGCCATGGAGCAGAAGATGGTGGGCCAGGGATCCCAGTACCCCTGGACCTCCCTGGATTCCAAGGGCAACCCGTTTGACGGCGGTAAAACCTACCGGCTGCGCCTGCCGCCCAATATCCCGGTGAAGGATTTTTGGTCGGTGATTGTGTATGACAACCAGACCCGCTCCATGC
>CANHSW010000098.1 GCA_947463165.1 Cyanobacteriota bacterium | reverse complement strand
TCGGGAGCATGGACATTCAAAAAGACCTCTAAAAAACAAAAAACAGGCGAGTATTCGCCAAGTGAGGCATTGAACAAACGCCATTTCCACTCCCCAGCCGACTGAGAGCTGTTGCGGAATCCGGGCCAGGCCAGGCATGGCTCGGGCTGTTAGGGCAGACTTTTATCAGGGAAATCAGTCGAGGGCAAACATGGAGTCTTCCTGGTCATCCAGCGGCCAGTCGTCATTTTGGCCGCCGATCACCAGTTCGACAATTTCCACCACATCGCGATCCAATTGGCTGAGGGCATTGATCAGCACATCGAGGGCGATGGCGTCGCTGGTGCCCAGATCCACCCAGCAGCGTGCCCATTCCGCCTGGTAGGAAAAGGAGGTGAGGTTATGCATCAATGCCGGCAGGGCCCGCTCCGCCTCGTCGGCCTCATAGGCCATCCAGCTCAACTCAACGCCAGCCTCATGGGTCTGCAGGTTTTCGGCATTGAAGCCGCCTAGCTTGCCCAGCACGAACCAGCTGTCGAATACCGCTTCCACGTAGTTGCGCTCCCCCTGGCCAGGGGGGTGGGCAAAGCGCAGCCAAATCCAGCAGTCGAATGGATCCACATCGCGAAATCGCACCTCCATGGCGGCCTCTGGAGGCCGGCAAGGCCCCTGGGAAACGGCTTCCATCAAACACGCCCGCAGCCACAGGCGCCAGGGATGGCGGCTCCAGATCGCTGGCGGGCCGCCATGCTGGGAACCTGACCCGCCCCAGATGCTCGAAGTCGTTGGCCTCCACTACCAGCCCTCCACAGCTGCGCAGCCGCTGCTGAGCGACATCGATCTGCGCCTGACGGCCGGGCGGCCGGCGCTGGTGGCCGGCCGCAGCGGCTCCGGCAAAACCACGCTGCTGGAGCTGATCGGCGGCCTGGCAGAAGCCAACCGGGGCCAAATCCTCTGGAACGGCCAGCCCCTAAACGGCCGTCAACGCCGCTGGCTGTGTGGCCTGGTGTTCCAATTTCCCGAGCGCCACTTCCTCGGGCTCACGGTGGGCCAGGAATTGAAGCTGGGCCAAAGGCGCCTGGGCAACGCCGATGCCGAGGCCGTATTGGCCAGGGTGGGCCTGCAGGGGTTGAGTTTGCAACAGGCGCCAGAACGGCTCAGCGGCGGCCAGCAACGGCGCCTGGCCCTGGCCGTTCAGCTGCTCAGGGATCCCAAGCTGCTGCTGCTGGATGAACCCACCGCCGGCCTCGATTGGGCCATGCGCGCTGAGATTTTGCAGTTGTTGGCCGATTTGGCCCGGGAGCGGGCCCTGTTGGTGGTTACCCATGAAGCGGAACTGTTCGCCCCGATCGCCGGTGATTGCTGGCGACTGGAGCAGGGCCGGCTCGAACAGCTGCAGCCAACGGCACTCCGTAGCATGCAGCTCACCAATAGGGCCTAGTGATGAGCGACCAGTTGCTGCGCGCCACGGCCGCCGGCGGTGGCATCCGCCTAGTCGCAGTCACCACCACCGACACCCTGAGCCAGGCTCGCCAGCGCCATGGCCTCTCCTTTCTGACCACCGCCCTGCTGGGCCGGGCCATGACAGCTGGCCTGCTGCTGGCCAGCTCGATGAAGGTGCGGCATGGCCGGGTCAACCTGCGCATTCAGGCCGATGGGCCCCTGGGCGGCCTGATGGTGGATGCCGGTCGCGACGGTCAGGTGCGCGGCTACGTGGGCGATCCCAGCCTGGAGCTCGACCTGGTGAGCAATGCCGACGAGAGCCCCTACTTCGATTTCCGCAGGGCCTGCGGTACCGGCTACCTGCATGTGGTTCGCGATCTCGGCGAAGGCGAACCCTTTAGCTCCACGGTGGAGCTGGTGAGTGGCGGCATTGGCGAAGACATTGCCTCTTACCTGCTGCACTCTGAGCAGACCCCCTCAGCTGTGTTTGTAGGCGAACAAATTGACAGCCAGGGAGTGCGCTGTTGTGGCGGCTTATTGGTGCAGATCCTCCCCAAGGCTGCTGAGGAGCCTGCCCTGGTGGCCTTGCTCGAGGAACGCTGCCAAGAAATCCGCGGCTTCAGTGAACAGCTGGCGGCGAACATGGACAACCTGGAGGCACTGCTGGTAAGCGTGTTTCCAGATCTCGACCCCCACTCCCTGACAGGGACTGACGCCACTCAAAAGGTGCGGTTTCACTGCCAGTGCAGCCGCAGCCGCAGTATCAGCGCTTTAAAGCTGTTGGGCCGTGATGAACTAAGCGCAATCCTGGAGGAGGAGGGCCATGCGGAACTCACCTGTCATTTCTGCAACGAGCACTATCAGGTGGAAGCATTAGAATTACAGGAGTTAATCGCCGAACTCACCTACGCCTGATCCCATAACTGTTCAGGCAATCAACAGGCCACCGAGCAGCAGCAGCAACCAAGCGGGCAGGCTTTGCAGCTGTTCGTTATTTAAATACGGCAAAGTCGGCAGTTGAGCTGCCGTCAGGCCGCCAAGCAACAGTCCCAGGCTCAGCAAAGCCAGGCTCCAGCCCAGGGCTGGCAACAACCGGCCGCTGCGGCGCTGCAGATTGATCAGGCAGACACCCGTGGCCAGGGCCATTACCAACTCAGCGGAGCTGGGCAAGGCCAGTAAAAACAGCAGCAGAGCGCCACTGGCCGCCAGGGGAAACCAGAGCTCACGCCCCTGGGCTAGGGCCAGTTGAGGCAGGGCCAGCCGCGGCAGGGGCTGCAGATTTAGTTTTGGCAGGGACACCTGGGGCAGGTTGGCCAAAGCTGGTTGCTTGGGCGCCTGGGGGGCGGTCTGTTCGCGATTGGATGCCGTACGAGCCGCGGTGCTCACCTTTCCCTGTTGGCGCTCTTTAAGCCGCTCCATCAGCACTGCGTCATAGGCGGCCTCCACCCGGGCCCTGGCGATGGCATCGTCGCCAACCTGGTCGAGGAGGGTCTGCTTGGCGGCCTGCACGACATCAAAGCTGGCATCAGCCGAAATCCCAAGCCGCTCATAGGGCGTGGAGCCGGAGGGGAGATCTGGTGTTTGGGTCATGGCTAGCAGCGTATCGGCAGTTCAGATCAGCAGCTTTAAATCCGGCGGTTTTTAAAACAGCGGTTCACTACTGAGGAAGCCGTCCTCCAGCTGCAGCTGACGCCGGCAGCGCTCAGCTTCGTCGGCCGCCAGACGATGGCGGCGCTTCAGCAGGGGCATCTGGGGCGGCAGATGGCTGCCTTCTCGCATCTCCACCACACCCCCGGCAGCAGTGAGCTGAAAGCTCACGTAATCCCAGCCCCCGTCTGAGCGGGGACGCACCAGCCAGAGCGGCTTGGGCATCGCTGTAAAGCTTCGTTACGGTGATTCTGGCGCTTCCCCCTCGCTTTCGGGAGTTGGCCTGTCCGGTTAAACAGGGGGAAAGTGCAGCCGTTCTGCAGCAAAAGGGGTCGATTGCAGACTTGAGCTTGGCCGCTGTGGCCAAGGTGACTGGCTCGAAAGTTTATGACTGGCTCGAAAAATCGTGCTGGTCTCGAAAAATGAGAGAGCGATCGGCAGCTGGTGGGCTCGAAAACTCAAAGAGCGATCGGTTCAACGCCACTGACCACCGGAGCGACGGCACTGAGTTCTAGATCGGGGTGGTCTTCGTGGAGTTGATTCAGGTTCCAAGTATTTTTGAATAACAGCACCGGTCGATCCCAGGCATCGCGCACGGTCTTGCAATTGAAGATCCTGCCAACCCGCTCCAGGGCAGGCCAGCCACCACTCACCCAGCGGGCCACCGAGAAGCCCATGGGCTCCAGGCGGGTCTGCACCCCATATTCATTCTCAAGCCGGTACTGAACAACCTCTAGCTGCAGCTGTCCCACCGCCGCCAGGATTGGATCGCGCTTGCTCTGATCGGTGTCATAGAGAATTTGCACAGCACCCTCTTCCCTGAGTTCGTTAACCCCCTTGCGGAAACTCTTAAATGCCGAGGGATTGGGATTACGTAGCCACGAAAAAATTTCAGGGCTAAAGCAGGGAATGCCCTCATATTCCACCCTTGGCCCCAGGTAAAGAGTATCTCCGATCGCGAACATGCCTGGGTTGTTTAGACCGATAACATCGCCTGGGTAGGCATCCTCGACAACTTCGCGATCCTGACCAAACAACTTTTGAGGTCTAGACAAGCGTATGGCCTTACCCGTACGGGCATGTTGAACGGTCATATCCTTCTCAAACTTGCCGCTACACACCCGAACAAAAGCGACTCTGTCCCGATGGCGAGGGTCCATATTTGCCTGGAGCTTAAACACAAAACCACTAAATCCCTCCCTAATTGGATCTACAGCTCCAGTGCTAGACTGGCGAGCAATTGGTCGCTGGGCCAACTCAAGGAAAGCATCCAAGAATGGCCGCACGCCGAAGTTAGTCATGGCTGAGCCAAAAAACACCGGGCTGAGATCGCCGGCATGCACCAGCTCCAGATCCAGTTCGGCGCCTGCCCCATCGAGCAGCTCCAACTCCTCTAAAGCCGTTGCCAGCAGCTCCGGCTCCACCAAACCACTGAGTTTGGCCTGCTCCACCGTGAGCCGCCGCTCCTCACTCTGGCGACCGCGCTCGGCCCGCTCAAACAGCACCACCTGCTGGCTGCGGCGATCAATCACGCCCCGGAAGCGATCACCACTGCCGATCGGCCAATTCACCGGCCAACAAACCAGGCCCAGCTCCTGCTCCAGTTCATCGAGCAGTTCCAGGGGTTCCCGCCCCGGCCGGTCCATTTTGTTGATAAAGGTGAAAATTGGAATGCGCCGCAAGCGACAAACCTCAAACAGCTTGCGGGTCTGGGGTTCTAATCCCTTGGCGGCATCTTCCAGCATCACCGCGTTATCTGCGGCGGCCAGGGTGCGGTAGGTGTCTTCTGAAAAGTCCTGGTGGCCAGGAGTATCTAGTAGATTTATTGTGCTATCGGCATAGTCAAACTGCAGCACTGTAGAGGTGATGGAGATGCCGCGTTGCTTCTCCAATTCCATCCAATCGGATGTCACCTTGCGCTGTTCGCCCTTGGCCTTTACGGCGCCGGCTTGCTGAATTGCGCCTCCGTAGAGGAGCAGTTTTTCGGTGAGGGTGGTCTTGCCGGCATCCGGGTGGGAAATGATCGCGAAGTTGCGGCGCCGGGCCACCGCGGCCGCCAGGGCGGCGTGCTCGGCAGCGACGGCTGATTCGCTCGCCTGCAGGCTGCCGCGGCCTGGGCCGCCGGAAGTTGGATCACTGGTCATGGGCCCAGCCTGACAGGTGGCCTGGTGGGAGTGAGCTGGGTCGAAGTGAGCTGGTCTGAGTGGCCAGGCTTGAGTGAGCCAACCGGCAGTGACCTGAGCGCAACAACTGACTTGACCGACACAACTGGCCTGACCGAAAGAGGGGTGCCCACCAGGCCTGCCCTAGGCCCATGCCCCCCTGGAGCCCTGGGCGAGGCGTTGGTGAAAGCTGCATACGCAACCCTGGCGATGGGCTCAAGGGGCAGGCTTGCCGCTTCTGCGAGCCGCTCCAGGGGCCAGCCGCTCCAGCCAGGGGCTTCCTGCCAGCCAGCCGCTCCAGGCCAGTCAGTCAAGCCAGCTAGTTCTGGCCTGCCAGCTTGGCGCTCAGCCCCAGCAACGGTTTGTTTCATCGTCGACGCGAAAGCAGGCCAGGGCCAAACAGGTGGAAGATCAGGCGTTGCTGAATCCACTCGGCCCCGCTGTGGAATCTGCGGGTTAAACGCGGCTGGTGAATAACGCGCTTAGCGGCCTGGGCGGCGGAGTGGGTAGGCAGCGCAGCCGACAACTGCTGGCTGGGGCGCCAAACGGAGGCAGTACTAATCATTAAATTCCGCAAAGCTTTTGCCCCATCCAGCAGGGTGAGCAGGCTCAAAACCAACAGCAACACCAGCTCCTCGGAACTGCCCTGGCCGGCGGCCAACCGGTTGGCGGGCAGCTCCTGGCTGGGGGGCACTTGGCCGGGGAGAACCTGGTGAAATGCCGGATTGGCGGCGATGCCCTCCCCCAGGTCAGCCCCTGCGGCAGCTTGCAGGATCTGGCGCGGGCCGATCGGCTGGAGCTGCGGCTGGTTTTGCTGGAGCTGCGGCTGGTTTGATTGGGCCAGAGCCTGGTTTGGCTGTGCCAGAACCATTGACTTAGCTAGTGGCTCAGGGGAAACCTGGACTGCCGCTTCCGCAGAGACCCAGGCGGCCGCTGCCGCGGAGGCCCGGGTCTCCGCCAGACAGAGCAAAGCTGTGGGCAGCTCCGGGGACACCTGCCAGGGAACGCGGATGTGGCGAGGGGAGTAGCACTCGTAGGCCCGCCGCCGCAACCGTTCGGAGAGGGTTGGCACCATAGGTTTCTCTATTGGCATGGCCACTGGCTTGATCCTGCCGCGTCGCGCTTTGCCAATCAAGCTGCCGATCATGAACAGGGCCAAAGTGACCCCGAATTCCCTCAGGCCACACCCGCCAGGGCAGGGGCCAGACGCCAGGGTTGACGCTGAATCTGGCCGCTGCCCTGCACTCTCACCCGATAGGCCACGTGGGCGGCGCCAAATCGCTGGATCAGGGCTTCTCGGGCCTCATGCTCCAGCTCCTCGCGAGAATCGGCCTTCACCCAGAGCGGCGGGGTGAGGCTGCGGGCCTCAACTTGGCCCGGCTGCTCTTTGGTGATTCGGAAGCTGATCTCACGCATGGTTATGGCAAGCCCTGCACTGGATTCATGTTGATGCGCTTTGGCCAACTCAGACGGCATCGCCGAATACGGGAAAGCGTTTCAGCCAACACCTGGCCAAGCGCGCCGGCGGCGGCATGGGGCTGTTCTCAATACCAACTACTATTGAGAAGTAAGCCGGGGGAGAGTCGCTCCGAGCTGCAGTGACAGCCAATTTCAGCAACAGCCAAGCCCAGCCACAGCCAACTTCAGCAACAGCAAATTGCTGTGGCACAGAAGTGGTGCTGCAGCCAACTGCAGCAGCATCGACCAGATCCCCATTGAGCTAAAGCCCCAGAGAGCCAGCGCGATATGGGGCTGGAGCGAGCCAGAGGCGATGCCCCCAAGAGCCTTAACCACCCGGAGCCTTCCTGGCCCAGAGCCCAGTTCCCTAGAGCCCAGATCCCCAGATCTCCATTGGCCAAACCCACTCCCACCAGCCCCGTCCGCAGTGCCGATGGCCTGCGCAGTTCACTGCACCACCGCGGCCAGCGGGTAACTCCCCAGCGGCAGCGCGTACTGAATCTGTTTGAGCGCTTGGGCGAAGGCAGCCACCTCAGCGCCGAGGAGGTGCATCAGTGCCTGTTGCGAGCAGAAGAAAGGGTATCGCTGGCCACCGTATATCGCACCCTGCGCCTACTCAGTGCTATGGGATTATTGCAGGAACTAGAGTTGCCAGAAGGTGGTCGCCGCTTTGAATTAGCTAGCGATCACCATCGCCAGCACCATCACCTGGTGTGCGTTCGCTGTGGTCGGACGGAGGAATTTGAGAACGCCGCAGTGCTGGCAGCTGGTCAAGCCGCCGCCAGCATGCAGGGATTCAGCTTGCTGGAGTGCGTGCTGAATGTGAGGGCTCTATGCCCGAGTTGTACTCAGGCCGAGCCATAGGCCACCTGGCAAGCGGCATTCAGCAGTTCAGCTTCCTGAAGCGACTGGGGTTGCTGACCATTGATCAGTCCCTGATTACAGTCTGCGGTGAGTTGATAACTATTGCC
>CANHSW010000097.1 GCA_947463165.1 Cyanobacteriota bacterium | reverse complement strand
CGGCAGTCTGCGGGCCACAGGGGCGCTGCGGGCCCCCTCGCTGCAGGCCGAACTGCAACAACAGGCCAATCCACTGCTCGGTCCCTGGCGGGCGTCCCTGCTCTGGGACGGCCAACAACTGCTACTACGGCAATTCCGCAGTGATCAGCTGCTGGCCAGTGGCAGCCTGCCCCTGGAAATACGGGCCAATCGGGGCCTCAGCAGCGGCGATCTGGCCCTGCAATTGCAACTGCGCCGCTATCCCCTCGCCAGGCTCCAGCCCGTGATCGGCAGCCGCCTGGAGGGGGTGCTCGATGTCAAAGGAGAGGTGCGGGGCCCCCTGAGGGCCCTGGTGCCCCAGCTGGAATTGGCCTTGGAGCGCCCCGGCGCCGGTGGGCCAACTGAACATGAGGCTCGATCGCCGCTGGCTGCCGGTGGCGGTGCAACTGCAGCGCGGTGGCGGCAGCCTGGCACTGGCCGGTGAACCCAAGGCCTACAAATGGCAAGCCCAGCGACTATCGCTTGATGGGCTGCAATTGCAGGTGGGGCCCAAGGGCCGATTTCAGCCATTGCAGGGCAGGTTGAGCGGCAAGGGACAACTAAATCTCCAACCGCTGGCCTTTGCCGGGCAGGTGGGCTTGGATCAACCTGCTTTTCTTGGCGTCCGCGCCCAGCAGCTGCAACTGCAGGGAAGCTATGGCGATCGCAATTACAGAGCCAAGGGCTCAGCCAATTTTGCGGGCGGTGGCCATCTGGACCTGGACTGGAGCGGTCGCTGGCATGGGGCGTTCCGCAGCCGCATCGCAGGCCGGGGCCTGGGGGCAAACCTGTTTCGCGAGCTGGCGGCGGCCTGGCCCCATTGGCGGGGCGAGCCAGAGGCAAATACCGGCCGTGCCGCCGATCTGGGCAACCTGGTGTTCGACACCCTGGGCGCTTCGGTGGAAGACCAGCTGGCCGCCCTGGACCAGGCCCGCGCCCGGCTGCTGGCAAGGCAGACCAGCGGTTCAAAGACCACCGCGGCCCAACGGCTGGAGCACCTGCAAGCCCGGGTGGATCTTGATCTGGCATTGGAGGGCCCCAGCTTGGCCGCCGCCCGCGCCGATCTGGCCCTGCGCGGCCACCTGTGGCTAGACGGCGCAGACCAGGACATCGCCCTCACCGGAACACCGCTGGTGGCCCGGATTCAAGGACCCCTGGGCGGCGGCGACGGCAGCTTCAGTCTCGAGCAGCTGCCGCTCTCGCTGGTGGCCCTGCTCACCCAGTTGCCACCAGAGCTGCGGGGTAGCCTCACCGCCCGTGGCCGTTACCGCCTAGGCGGCATTAGTCCAGCCCTGGCCATGGATCTGGGGTTGCGGGACGGCCGGCTGCGCAGCACCCCCCTGGCCCTCGAACAGGGGCGGGTGGCCCTGGACAACGGACGGCTGAAACTGAATCTGGCCCTGCGGGCGGCGGGCGCCAGCAGCAGCGTGGATCTATCGGGCCTGATACCGATCGATCCAACCTCGCCAGAGCTGCAATTGCGGCTGGCTAGCCGCGGTGATGGCCTGCGCTTCCTGGCCAGTTTTGCTGAACCCAACCTGGTGTGGCAGCAGGGCGGTGCCGATATGCAGTTACTGGTTAGGGGCAGCCTGCAGGAACCGATCGTCAATGGCTTCCTCGGTGTCAGGGAGGGCCAGCTGCGCCTGTTCGAGCAGACCCTGAGCAACCTGCAGGGCACGGTGCTGTTCGACTTCGAGCAACTGGACATCCAGCGGCTATCGGCTTCGGTGGGAGCCAAGGGCAGCATCAGCGCCAAGGGCAGCCTTGGCTTGTGGCGGGATCTACCCCAGGCAGCTGGCCAGGGGCTGCAGGTGAACCTGAGCCAGGTGCCGTTCAAGCTGCCCCAATTCGCCGCCCAGGCCGATGGCGATCTCCTGGTGCGGGGCAACCTGCGCCAGCTGGTGATGGGCGGCGATCTGCGCATCGCCCGCGGCAACCTGAACGCCCAGGGTGGCCAACTGGCCAGCGGTGGGGACTCCGATGCCAAAGGCGTCTCCTTGCCAGAACTGGTGGAATCCGGTTGGGACTTCCAGCAGCCCTTGCTGCTGTTGATGGGCCCCCAGCTGAACACCGATGCCACCGCCGGCCTGCGCTCCTCCCTGCCCAAGTCGAGCCCCCTGGCCTTCGACAACCTGCGGCTGCGCTTTGGACCAGATCTACGGGTAGGGGTGCCAAACCTGGCCAATTTCAGCGTTGGCGGTCAGTTGCGCCTCAGTGGACGGCTCGACTCCTCGCTGCGGGCCAGTGGCCTGGTGCGGCTGCTCAAGGGCCGGGTAAATCTGTTTACCACCAGTTTCAGCCTCGATCCCGAGGTGCCCAACGTGGCGGTGTTCACCCCTTCGCTGGGATTGATGCCCTATGTGGATATCGCCCTGCGCACCCGCGTCTCCGACAGCCTTTCCAGCGGCGGCATCGGTTTGGGCGGACTGGAGACCGGCAGCGGCCAATCCCTGAATCAGTTGGAGGGCAACAGCTCCCTCAACCCGCTCAACCTGGTGCGGATCACCGTGAGCGCCAGCGGCCCCGCCGATCGAATTGCCGAAAATTTGCAGCTGCGCAGCAGCCCCCCCATGACCAAGGAGCGACTGCTCGCCCTGATTGGCGGCAACTCCCTGGCCGGCCTCAGTGGCGGCCGCGCCGGTGCGGCCCTGGCCACCGTGGTGGGCCAGTCGTTGCTGTCGCCGGTGCTCGGCGGGCTCAGTGAAGTGTTCGGGGAGCGCGTCAGTGTTGCCCTCTATCCCACCTACGTGAGTCCAGAGTTGACCGATGGCAAATCGCTGCGCTCCCAGCAGGTGCCGCCCCAACTGGTTTTGGGCACGGAAATCGGCCTGGATGTGAGCGACCGCTTCAATGCATCGGTGCTGACAGCCCCGAACCGCTCAGACATCCCCAACCAGATGACGCTCACCTACAAGGCCTCGGAGATCCTCAATTTGCAGGGCAGTTTCAATACCCAAGGGGCTTGGCAGGGGCAACTACAACTCTTCTTCCGCTTCTAAAATGTTCTGCCGCTTCTGAAATTTTCTTCCGTAACTAAAATGTTCTTCCGTAAATAAATGAAAGACGAGCGCCAGCTGATCGGTGTGGATTTGGGCGGCACGGCAATCAAGTTGGCCCGCTTTGACCTGGCCGGGGAGCTGCTGGCGGAATTGGAGCTGGCCACCCCCCAGCCAGCGGTGCCAGGGGCGGTGACCATGGCCATCGCCGGCGCCATCGCCCAGCTGGATCCCGATCGACTGGCCGATCGAGTCGGCATCGGCCATCCCGGTCCGGCCGATCGCGGCGCTCGCCTGGCCAGGCTGGCGATCAACCTGCCGGGCTGGCGGGATGTGCCCCTGGCCGACTGGCTGGAGCCCTTACTGAGCCGAAAGGTGACCTGCGCCAACGACGCCAACTGTGCGGCCATCGCCGAACTGGAGCGCGGTGCGGCCCGGGACGCATCCGATGTGCTGCTACTGACCCTGGGAACGGGGGTGGGTGGCGCCTTGGTGCTAGGCGGCCAGTTGTTCACCGGCAGCCATGGCGCCGCCTCAGAGCCGGGCCTAATCGGCATCGATCCAGATGGGCCTGCCTGCAACAGCGGTAATCGCGGCTCCCTGGAGAGCTTTTGCAGTCTGCGGGGCCTGGCCCGGCTCAGCCCCCTGACGCCGCTGGAGCTCTGCCGCCAGGCCGATGCCGGCGAAGCCACGGCCCTGGCGGTATGGGAGCGCTACGGCCAACTGCTGGGCATTGGCGTGAGTTCGCTGCTCTACGTGATCACCCCAGAGCTGGTGTTACTGGGCGGCGGCATCAGCGGCGCCAGCCACCATTTCCTGCCTGCCCTGTGGCGAGAGGTGGAGAAGCGGGTGCTGGCGGTAAGCCGCCAGCAACTGGAAATCAGGCGTTGCCAGCTGGGCAACGGTGCCGGCCGCTTGGGGGCGGCGCTACTGGCCCGCGACCGGCTGGCCTGAAACCAGTTTTGGCCTTGCAACTGCGCCAGGCCCGGCTGTCGGTTGGGATGATGGCCTTCTGCCCCGCCCGATCTGGATGAGTTCTGCCGCCGCTGGCATGGCCCCTGTTCCCGAGCCCAGCCCCGAGTTGTTGCAGCGAGCCGCCGGCGTGCGCCGCAGTGCCATGGCCCTGGGCCAATGGAGCGATGCCGAACGCCGGGCGGCCGTGCTGGCGATGGCGTCGGCTTTGGAAAGCGAGCGCCACTTAATCCTGGCGGCCAACCAGGCGGATATGGAGGCGGCGGCCTCCGATGGACTGGCCCCGGCCCTGATGGCCCGGCTGAAATTGGATGGCGCCAAGCTCGACGCGGCGATCGCCGGCGTGCGCCAGGTGGCAGCCCTGGACGATCCCCTGGGTCGGCGGCAACTGCACACAGAACTGGACCAGGGCCTGGTGCTGGAGCGGCTGACCGTACCCCTGGGGGTAGTGGGGGTGATCTTTGAGGCGCGGCCGGATGCGGCAATCCAGATTGCCTCCCTGGCAATCCGCTCCGGCAATGGCGCCATTTTGAAAGGCGGTCGCGAGGCCAGCCGCAGTTGTGGGGCGATCATGGCGGCCCTGCGTCAGGGTTTAGCCAAAGGCCTGGCCAGTGATCTAGCCAGCGATAGCCCCCAGGCCGGTGCCAGCGTTGGCGATCCAGTGGCGGGGGATTTAATGGCGGCCAGTGCCCTGGAGCTGCTCACCAGCAGGGAGGAGAGTTTGGCCCTGCTCAAGCTAGATGGGCTGGTGGATCTGATTATTCCCCGGGGCTCCAATGCCCTGGTGCGTTTCATCCAAGACAACACCCGCATTCCGGTGCTTGGCCATGCCGACGGCATCTGTCATCTCTATGTGGATGCCGCCGCCGATCTGGACCAGGCCCTGCGGGTGGCCATCGATGCAAAAACCCAATACCCGGCCGCCTGCAACGCCATCGAAACCCTGTTGTTGCACGAACAGATCGCACCCAGCTTTTTAGCGATGGCAATTGAGGCCTTCGGCGCCGCTGGGGTGGAGCTGCGCGGCGACGCGGCTGCGCTGACGCTGGGGGTAGACCATGCCGCCAGCGAGGAGGACTGGAGCAGTGAATACTCCGATCTGGTGCTGGCGGTGAAGCTGGTAGCCGATCTCGATGCGGCGATCGAACACATCGGCCGCTATGGCTCCCGCCACACCGATGCCATCTGTACCACCGATGAGCGAGCAGCAAATCGCTTCCTGGCGGCGGTGGATAGTGCTGGGGTTTATCTAAATTGCTCCACCCGCTTTGCCGATGGCTTCCGCTATGGCTTTGGCGCCGAAGTGGGCATCAGCACCCAAACCCTGCCACCCCGGGGGCCGGTGGGCCTAGAGGGTCTGGTGACCTATCGCTACCGATTGCGTGGTGAGGGCCATATCGCCGCCGACTATGCCAGTGGCGCCCGTCAGTTCAGCCATCGCGCCCTACCGCTATGAACTCCATTTCAGGCCAGCCGCCCTTGGCCATAGCTGGCTCCGATCGCATTCTGGTGCGCGGTTTGCGGCTGTGGGCCCATGTGGGGGTGCTGGAAATTGAGCGGGCCCATGGGCAGTGGTTTGAATTGGATTTCAGCATGGCTATTGCGCTGAAGCCGGCGGGCAGCAGCGATGGGCTGACGGACACACTCGACTACAGCCTGCTAATTAAGGCATCGCAACGCCAGGCCCGCACCATTCGCTGTTTCACCATAGAGCACTACAGCGAAGAGATCTTAGATCTTGCTGAGCAAACCTACGGCCCGGTACCAATCTGGCTGCAATTAGTTAAATGTGCAGCGCCGGTGCCGGGCTTCTGTGGCCAGGTGGCCGTGCAGCGCAGTCGCCACTGGCCCAGCCAAAGCCTCTACGAACCAAAGACTCTCTGAACCAAAGCCTGCCTGAAGTTTAGGCATAGATGAGCCATAGTAGCTAGGTGTCGCTAAACCCTCAGGGCGAAACTCTGGCGATTGTGAAAATCTGCCTGGGGGGCTGGGTGATTCAAGGCCCAATAGCTGATCTCCCCATCGAGATGCTCAATCACGGCGCTGGCGCCCAGCTCCAGTTCGGCGGCGGCGGCCAGTTCTGCGGGCAGGTTCCAGTGCAGCTGCAGTTCCAATAAGCCAAGCTGGCGGTGCAATTGGAAAGGCAGGGCCGCGAGCTGGGGCTCTGGGCGCAGACCCTGGCGATAATCATCAAGACGATAAACAGCCCAGTCGCCATTGGGCGCCATGTTTACTTCCCAGTAACGCTTTTCTCCTGGGATAGCGATAAATAGCTCTAGGCAGGTGTGGGCCCATAACTGGTCGCGCTGCTGGGGCGCAGCCTTAGAATCAGGCAGCAATACCGCAGCTGCCGAGTCGTCGGCTGGCCATACCAGCCGGTAATTTAATTGCAACCGGGCTGAAGGGGGAGATTCTGAATTCTTACCTCTGAGCACTGCCACACTGCCGCTGATACTAATACCGGCTAAATCCCGCTCTGGCAACTGCAGACAATCAAAAAAGGGCAGCAACTTAAATTCATTAGAGGTCGTCGGCATTTCAAGGCTCATGGAGCACAGTTGTTGCCGCCTGATTTTAAGCTATCTCGACATACCTTTGCGATGAAGGTGGCAGAGCTGGGAGAAGCTGGAAAGGCGCCAGCACCAGCCTGTCTAGTAAAAGGCGCCCATCTCATCAAGGTGCGAGACCCTAGTCGCAAATCGGCCCACAGGATGTTCCTCAAACTACCTATCCAGGCCTCCTGGAAGTGATCTGAAACCTGTGTTGAACACAGCTTGATCCATAAAGTCGAGCGGTTGATCAGCCCGCCGCGTCACCGCGAAGACGGGCAAATAAACGATGACCCAACCCTCCCACCTCCTGCGCCGCCGCTTCGCTGCCCTCACCGCCGGGGCGGTGGTTGGCTGCAGTGGTTCAGCTCTGCTTGGATTGAGTCTGCTACCCGGCGTTGTTGCCGCCGCTGGCGGCAACCTGGCTGGCCCGGTGCGCATCGGCTTCCAGAAAGCCGGCACCGTCTTGGTCTCCCTGAAAACGAAAGGGATCCTCGAAAAACAACTCCAACCCAAGGGAGCCACGATCCAGTGGTCCGAATTCCCCGCTGGCCTGCCGATGGTGGAGGCCCTCAATGCCGGAGCCATCGATATTGCCTATGTGGGAGAAGCACCGCCGGTTTTCGCTCAAGCGGCCAATGATTCCGTGACCCGCTATGTGGCCTACGACCCCTTTGGCCCAGATGGTGAAGGAATTGTCGTGCAGAAGGATTCCAAGATCAAGAAGCTGTCTGATCTGCGCGGCAAGAAGATCGCAGTTCAGAAAGGTTCAAACACCCACTACCTGCTGATCAAGGCCCTGGCCTCGGGCAAATTGTTGCCATCGGATGTGGAGATCCTCTTCCTGAAGCCTGCGGATGCCCGCGCTGCCTTCGAGCGCAAGGACGTCGATGCCTGGTCGATCTGGGACCCCTACCTGGCAGCGGCCGAGGCCCTGCCGAACGCAAGGTTGCTCAGCTCAGCCAAGGGGTTGGCTCCCAACCGTGGCTACTACCTGGCCTCGGCCAACTTCATTAAAAATCGCCCTGATGCCCTCAAGGCAGTGCTCGGGACGATCAAAAAAGAGGCCGCCGTTGTCGAATCCAATCCCTCAGGAACGGCTGCATTCCTTGCTCCAAGTTTAGGCCTGGATAAGAAAGTGCTAGAGGTGGCTGAGCGGCG
>CANHSW010000096.1 GCA_947463165.1 Cyanobacteriota bacterium | reverse complement strand
TCCTTTAACGCCGGCAGCAGCAACTTGGCGTTGCGCTTGTTACCGATGAAGTTGTCATCCACCAAAAAGATGGAGCGGCGCCAACCCAGGTCGTAGAGAGATTGCAACTCTGCGATTAGCTGCTCTGGGGTTTTGGTGCGGGGTTTGCGCCCGTAGAGCACGATAATGTCGCAGAATTCGCATTGAAACGGGCAGCCTCGCGAAAACTGCACGCTCATCGAATCGTAGGCATCGAGCTGCAGTAGATCAAAGCGGGGTATGGGCGTGGAGGTAACGTCCGGTTTCTCGCCATTGGCACTGAAGCGGCCCGCCGGCTCGCCCCGCTCGATCGCCTCGACAAACTGGGGCAGGGTGATTTCGCCCTCGTCTAGCACCTTGTAATCGGCTAGATCGAGTTCGGGCGCCTCCGGCGTGGAACTGGCAAATGGTCCGCCCACGGCCACGGGCAGCCCCCGGGCCTTGGCTTTGGCGATCTGGGCGGCCATGTCGCGCTTCTGCACGATCATCCCGGAGATCACCACCAGCTCAGCCCAGTCCCACTCGGCTTCGCTCACCTCGCGCACATTGCGATCGACCAACTTCATCGGCCAGTGCTGCGGCAGCAGGGCCGCCACGGTCACCATGCCGAGCGGAGGCAGCAGGACCTTGCGGTTCACGAGTTCCAAGATCTTCTCGTAGCTCCAGAAGGTCTTGGGAAATTCGGGATAGACGAAGAGGGTGCGCATGGCGCCCAGCCTAGGCAGGTTTTCAGAGCTGGTGAACCAGCCGGGGACTCTGCTGTAATAGGCACAACATCAAACAGGTGCCCATGGGACCGGCGATCTATCTGGCTCTGGTGGCTGGCGGACTGGTAGCAGCCATTGCCCTTTCCTTTGTGCTGCGCGGCATCAAGTTGATCTGAGCACCAGTCGCAGCTGTCGGCGTTGGACCAGTTCCAGAAGCCCCAGGGCTAGCGCCGCCGCCCCCAGCAGGCCAAAGCTGGCCGCCAGGCCGGCCCGAATGCTGATCAAGGCGGCCAGGATGCCGCTGGCGCCGCCGCCGCCGAGAAAGGCGATCTGGCCGAGGCCAGCCATGCGGCCCCTGATCGCCATCGGCGATCCCACCTGGCTGATCAGATTCACTCCCGCCAGCAGGGCGGCGGTGCCGGCACCGATCACAAAGGTGCTGGCCAGGCCAATGCCCACAGATCCCCGCAGGCCCCAGATCGCCATCGCTAGCTGGGCTGCCCCCGCCAATGCGGTGCAGCTGCCGAGCAGCAGCCCTGGTCGCTGACTGAGCCAAGTGCTGTTGCGTTGCAGCAGTAGGCCGCCGCAGATGCTGCCGGCGGCC
This sequence comes from Cyanobacteriota bacterium, assembly GCA_947463165.1. Lineage (GTDB taxonomy): Bacteria > Cyanobacteriota > Cyanobacteriia > PCC-6307 > Cyanobiaceae > UBA5018. The sequence goes on along the minus strand of CANHSW010000096.1, from coordinate 6,386 downwards.
AGCACGCTGGTGAACAGGCCCAGGGATTGGGGTGACGGACCTAGTACCTGCTTGGCCATCATCGGGGCCAGGCCGGGGTGGAAGAAACACAGCAGACAGGCCATGGCGCAGTAGCGCAGCACATGGCGTAAAACGCCACCGGCATCCCGCCAGGCAGTGGCCAAATTGGCTTCGCTGCCCGGTGCGCTGCGGATATCCAGATCGCCCCGGGGCTTCAGCAGCCACAGCACCGTGGCGATCGGCAGCAGGAAGGTGAAGGCATCGATGGTCAGCGCCGCGCCGGCACCGGCCACGGCCACCAGCCAACCCCCCAGGGGCGGTCCCACCAGCTTGCCCAGGTTGAACACCACCGAGAACTTGGTGAGATAGGGCGCCAGCTGTTCTGGCTTATCCACCATCAGGGCGCAGTACTTGTTGCGGGCAGTCAGTTCGTAGGCGCTGGCAATCCCCAACAACAGGGTGCTGGTCAGCAGCAGCGCCAGCTGCAGTGAGCCGCTGGTGAGTGGAATAGCCACCGCCCCCAGCAGGGCGGCGGTAAACAGCCCCCACTGGGACAGCACCAGCACCCGGGCCGCCCCATGGCGGTCGGTGGCCACGCCGGCCGGGCCACTCACCAGCAGGCTGGGCATCGCCAGCAGGGCGAAGTGCAGGGCCAGCAGCAGTGGATTGCCGCTGCGCTCCATCAGGATCCAGCCCTTGGCGGTGATGCTGGCAAAGGAGCCCGCTGTGCTCAAACCAGAAGCGATCAGGAAGCTGGTGCGTTGATGGCGCCTCAGCAACTCCGGGAGCTTTGACTTGCTCAGCCAGCCCTGGCTATCCAAACTTGCCGTACCAAGCCCCTGGTGCCGCGGTGGTTTCCCAGCTGCTGGTTCGTCTTGGCCGTTCACTGGTGGAGAGCGGTGAGGGCGGCTTCCACCATCGCCTGGGCGCCGACCACTTCCCCGATCAGGTCGTAGGTGTCGGCGGCCGTGATCCGCACCGGCACCATGGTGCCGGGGGCGGCGCAGAGGCCCAGGGCGCCGGGCATCACCCGCACCTCCCCATCAACTTCTGGAGCAAAGCGGCTGCAGCGGCCGATCATTTCGCCGCTGCTGGGGTTTTCCTGCTCGATCAGCACGTCCACGATGCGGCCCACCCAGCTGGCATTGCGGGCGGCGGCGATCGGCTGTTGCAGGGCCATCAATTGATCTTTGCGGCGCTGGGCGATTTCGGCCGGAACTTGATTGGGCAAATCTGCGGCAGCCGTACCCTCCTCGGCGGAGAAGCAGAACACCCCCACGTGGTCGAATTGCTGCTCGGCCACGAAATCGAGCAGGTGTTGGAAATGCTCATCACTCTCGCCTGGGAAGCCCACGATGAAGGTGGTGCGCAGCACCGCATCCGGCAGTTGTTCGCGGATGCGGTGCAGTAGCTCAGCGGTTACCCCCGCCTGCCAGGGGCGGTTCATCGCCCGCAGCACCTCCGGATGGCTGTGCTGCAGCGGCAGATCCAGGTAGGGCAGCACATTGGCCACCTCCCCATAGGCCTTCAGCACCGGGGCGGTCAGGCCCGTGGGATAGGCGTAGTGGACGCGGATCCAGGGAATCTCCACCTCCCCCAGGGCCCGCAGCAGCTCCGCCAGCTGCGGTTTGCCGTAGATGTCGAGGCCGTAATTGGTGGTGATCTGGCTGATTAAAACCAACTCCTGCACCCCCTGGGCGGCCAGCTGGCGGGCCTCGGCCACGATCGATTCGATCGTGCGGGAGCGCTGGTCGCCCCGCAGTTTGGGGATGATGCAGAAGGCGCAGCGATAGTCACAGCCCTCGGCCACCTTCAGGTAGGCCACCGCTTCGCTGGTGGTGCGGTAACGGGGTAGATGTTCATCACCTACATAGGTGGGTACGGCACTCACCTGATTCACCCGCTCGCCGGCCTCCACCCGCTCCAGCACACTCACGATGTGCTGGTAGTCGCCTGTGCCCACGATCGCCTTGGCTTCCGGCAGGGACTCCAGCAGATCGGTTTGGAAATGCTGGGCCAGGCAGCCGGCGATGATCAGTTGCTTGCCCTGTTCCGCCAGCTCCACCAGGGTGCGTACCGATTCCTGGCGGGCGTCTTGGATGAAGCTGCAGGTGTTGACCACCACCACATTGGCGTCGCTTTCATCGGCCGTTACGCCATAACCTGCCTGGGCCAGCAGACCGAGCATGTGTTCGGTGTCTACTCGATTCTTTTCGCAACCCAAATGGGCGAAGGCAATGGTGGGCTTGGCTACCACAGGCTGCTGCAGGCAGGTTTGGTTCACGGCTGGTTCAGCTCGAATTGATCGATTCACTTCCGTTTGACTAGGAGTTGTCTTAGTCACGGTTGTTTCAGTCAAGTTTGTCGGGTACATCCAGCCACCCTATGGGCCCAGGGGTGAAGCCGGGTGCGGCTGTCAGAATCCTGCCAGCGCCGCAACCTGCCTTGACCACCAGCCGCTTGAGTGAGCGCCTTAGCGCCAGCCGTCGTCGCGGTGACCCCGGTAGTCGTTGGCTGAGGGTGGCGATCGCCGTGTTGGCCACGGTGGGGGCTATCGATACCGGGGCGATCACCTTGAAGCGCTGGGGGCTGCTCGGGGCCCTGAGCTGTCCTGGCGGGGCTGATGGTTGCGACAAGGTGCTGAACAGCGCCTGGGGCTCTCTTTTCGGTCAGCCGCTTTCACTGTTTGGTTTTTTGGCCTACGGGGCGGTGCTGCTGATGGCGGTGCTGCCGTTGGTGCTGCGCGGTGAGCTCCGCACTCGCCTCGCCTCCTGGAGCTGGTGGGGCCTGTTGCTAACCAGCACCGGCATGGCCCTGTTCAGCCTGATTTTGATCGGGTTGTTGATCACCAAGATTCACGCCTTCTGTTTCTTCTGCGCGCTCTCGGCCAGCCTCAGCCTGGCCCTGTTCGTGCTCTCTCTGCTCGGCGGTGACTGGCAGGACCAGGGCCAGATGCTGTTTCGGGTCGTGCTGGTGGGGCTCTTGGTGGGCCTGGTCGGCTTGAGCTGGGCCGCCACCGTCGATCGCCCCGCCCCGGAAACGGTCCGCGGGGTGCCTCCGGCGGTGATCGCTTCCAGCACGCCTGAGGCCATCGCCTTGGCCGAGCATCTCAGCGGCAGCGGTGCGGCGATGTATTCCGCCTACTGGTGTCCCCATTGCCATGAGCAGAAGGAGTTGTTCGGCAAGCAGGCCACCGCCAAGCTCAAGGTGATCGAGTGCGCCCCGGATGGTCGTAACAGCCAGAAGGCGCTCTGCGACAGCAAGAAGATTGAGGGCTTCCCCACCTGGGAAATCGATGGCAAGCTCGAAGTAGGCGTCAAGCCCCTGGCCAAGCTCGCCCAGCTCAGTGGCTTTCGGGGCTGATTTCCTAGCCATGCTTAGCCCTAGCCAGGCTTAGCCCTGGCCAGGCCTAGTCCACCGGCTGGCTAGGCGCCCATGCCCACCGGTGCCGTGCTGATCTCACGGCCTAAGCGCTGAATGCTGTGGCATTGCCAGAAGGGTTGTTTGGCTGGGCAGTCGGTGCGGAAATGACCGCCGCGGCTCTCCTCACGAAACAGGGAAGCTTCGATCAGCAGTTCGGCCAGCAGCAGTCGCTGGTGCAGCTCCTGCAGCAGCGCCAAGCCGGCATGCAGCTCGGCGGCCAGCAGCAGTTGCCGGCCCGGCAGCAGCGACTGGGTTTCTCTCCAGCAGGGATCGGCTTCCACGGCGCTGCGCTGCCGCCGCAGTTGCTCCAGGGTGCCCCGCAGGGTGTGGCCCCGCCGCTCCAGGCCCGCCACCGCCCAGCAGAGAGAGCGCAGCTCGGCGATCTGGCCGCTCAAGGCCTCGGCCGAGGGCGGCTTGGAGTTGATTTTGCTGCTGCTGCCCAGGGGCGGTTGGGGCAGGTTGCTGCAGTCGGGGCGCAGATTTCTCAATTGGCGGGCGAATACCAGGCATTCCATCAGGGAGTTGCTGGCCAGCCGGTTGGCCCCATGCACGCCGGTGCAGGCCACCTCCCCTACGGCATATAGACCGGGCAGGCTGGTGGCGGCATCCAGGCCGGTGCTCACTCCGCCCATCCAGTAGTGGGCCGCTGGCGCCACCGGAATAGGTGCCTCCAGGGGTTCGAGCCCCAGCTGGCGGCAGCGCCCCAAGATGGTGGGGAACTGGCTCTCCAGGCGGCTCCTCCCCACCGGTCGCAGGTCTAGCCAGAGATTTTCCACCCCCTGTTCCCGCATGCGCCTCGCCAGGGCGCGGCTGACTCGATCGCGGGGGGCCAGGTCCTGGCCTGGCAGCTTGGCCACTGGACTCTGGCCCTGGGCATCCAGCAGACGCGCCCCCTCGCCGCGCACCGCTTCGGAGATCAAGAAGTGGGGCGCTCCAGGCAGCATCAGGGCGGTGGGATGGAATTGCACGAACTCCAGGTCGCGCACCGCGGCCCCTGCGCACCAGGCCATGGCCACCCCATCGCCACTGGATTGGGTTGGATTGGTGGAGTGGGCGAACAGGTGTCCGCCACCGCCGGTGGCCAGCACCACGGCCCCGGCCGCCAGCCAGTGGATGCGGTCGCCGTCCAGCACCTGCAGGCCGCAGCAACGTCCCGAATCCACCCAGAGCTGGAGGGCGATCACGCCCCGCCGCTGGCTCAATCCCGGCCGTCGCTGCACCTCCCGTTCCAGGGCGTCCACGAGGGCGCCGCCGGTGCGGTCCTGGGCGTGCAGCACGCGGCGGTGGCTGTGGGCCGCCTCCAGGGTGGTGCTGAGCCGGTCGCTGCCCAGCTCCCGGTCAAAGGCCATGCCCAGATCCAGAAGGCGCTGGACGCAGCCGGGGGCTTCATGCACCAGCAGGGACACCGCCCGGGGGTCGCAGAGCCCCGCGCCGGCGGCGATCGTGTCTTGATGGTGGCTGGCGAAGCTGTCTTCCGTTGTGGTCACGGCGGCGATGCCCCCCTGGGCCCAGCGGCTGGCGGAGGGGGGGCCGCTGACCTTGCTGAGTAGCAGTACCCGCAGGTGAGCGGGCAGTTCCAGGCAGGCCATCAGTCCGGCAGCCCCACCACCCACAACGATCACGTCCCAAGCTCGCCGCTCCAGCTCCTGCTGGTCTGTGGCTTGCCCCAGGTCCTGCTGGCTGCCAATCACCATCGCTTACCAATCGTCATTGCTTGTCAATCACCATTGCTTCCGGTTGGCAGTGCTTGCCGGCCACGATCCCCAGGGGGGCGGGTTGGGGGCGGGTCGGCAACAAAAAAGCCGCCGGTGCCTCCGACGGCTTTTGGGTGATGGGGAGCGTAGGCCCATGGCTATAGCTTTTAAGCCAGGGGAGGCCAGTTGCCCATGCTTCCAGCTAGATGTAGGCAAAACAAGAACCTGGCACAGAAGCTGCCAGGCCCAAGCTTCGGCCAAGGAAGTTCTGGAAAACCCAACTAACGGCCAATGAAGCCACGCTGCCCCAGATGATCCCAGGGGCAGGATGGCCGAAACCGCGGTTTTCCAGAGTCTCCCTGAGCGGCAGTTTGCTTAGCGATACTGGCCGTCGTTGATGCGATCAAAGCCTTCGTTGAGGGCGATTTCCGCAGGGGTCACGGTGAAGTTGTCCTTGTACTTGTTGAACAGCTCCGCTTGGCGTTCGCTGAGGTCCAGCTTCAGCACGTCATCCACTTCGCTGTAGGGACCGCCCAGGACGATCTTGCCGGCCAGGGTGGGGTACATGCCAGGGAACTGCTGGAAGCGACGCACCGAGCAGTTGTTCAGGTCGATCTTGCCGGCGCGCTCGCTGATCTTGTCATCGGCGACATTGCGCCGCTCGGCGGCAAAGGCCGGGGCGGGCAGCAGCAGGGTCACCAGGAGGCCGGCGAGAACCACGCCACTCATCAGCCAGGCAGCCAGCCGTTTCATCACGACACTCCAGGGGTTACGGGACGGGAAAGGAAAGCGGCCCGGACCCTTGAAGGTACGGCGCGCCATAGAACAACGTTACAGATGCCACCAACCACGAATCGCCTTGTAGCCAGAGGCTTTTGCAGATCTTCAGATCAGGGGCCAGATCAGCGGCCTGATCAGGGCTCAGATCAGGCCGCTGAGCCGAGGAGCCAGCAGGGCCGCCGCCAAAAACAGGCCGTCGATGGCCAGGGTGGTGGCCAGGGCTGTACTGGCCACTCGAGCGCTCTGGCCTCGCCACCAGAGCCAGCGGCAGGCCTGAACCAGCAGGATCGCGGCAGTGATTACCAGGGCGAGGCAGGCGGGTTCGAGTACCCGTTGGCCAGCCTGCTGCAGCAACAGGGCTGCGTCGGCTGGCGCGGCAGCCAGCACCTGGGGCCAGAGCGGCATCAAGCCGGTGGCGGCGATGGCGGCATCGGTGGCGGCGGTGCCCAGCAGGGAGCCCAGGTAGAGGGCACAGCCGAGCCGCCAGCG
>CANHSW010000095.1 GCA_947463165.1 Cyanobacteriota bacterium | reverse complement strand
TGGCAGGGCGGCACGAGACCCTGATTTCTGGTCAAGAGCTGGCTGAAATCAGCAGAGAGCTCAAACTCAATGGGCTGCCAAACCAATCATCACTCTGCATTGGCACCTACGCCTTAGGGCTCATCCAGGTGCAAGTTAAACGTCTAGGCAAATTACAACCCAAGGTTCTGGCAGACGAGGATCCCGAATCACTACACCAACTAAGGGTTAGCTTGCGCAGGCTAAGAACAATTCTCCATCAATTCATGCCGGCCTTGGCTTTGCCCGAATCTGTGGATACGGACCGTATCGCTGCAGTGGCTCGGCGCACCAGCCTCACCCGCGACCTGGATGTGCTGAGCGAGCGCTTGGAACGGCAACTGCTGCCGCTACTGCCCGCAGACGAGCGGCAAGGCATGGAAGCAGCCATGAAGCGGCTGGGCCGTCAGCGCAATCAAGCTTTTGACCTGCTGGTGGACGCCTTGCGCAGTCCAAACTATCTCAAAATCCTGGCACGACTGCATCGCTGGCAGGATAGTCCCCGCTTTACAAGGCTGGGCGATCAAGCCATTGACTATTGGCTCTATGAGTTGCATGCACCATTCACCGGTGTTTTGTTTTTACATCGTGGCTGGCAGGCCGATGATTATAGTGCAGAAGAGCTACACTCATTACGCAAGCTGATCAAGAATGCCCGCTATGCTCTGGAGAATCTGGAACCATGGCTGGATTCAAAAATTCAAGATGGGATTGCCCAGTTAAGAAATGTCCAGGGTATCCTGGGGGATCTGCATGATCTGGGAGTGCTTGAGTTAATCCTTGCCGACCATAAAATGCCAGTAAAACTCAAGAAACTTCCCACTTTGCGAGCGGAAATCAAGCGGCAGCAGCGGCAGTGCTGGTTAGACTGGCAGCAGCAAGTGGACAGGCTACAAAGTAGAGATTTTCGAAATCAGTTTAGTTGTGGTTTATCAAGCTTGGCATTAAAAGCATAAGATTGTCTCGGAAAAGTCCAGTTCTCATTGGGGAGACTCCGGAAAACGCCATTTCGGCGATTTCGGCGATCCTGTCACCCCGGAGCCTTTGCTGCATCAGGGCTGAATGGCCCTGGCTCCGGTTTTCCAGAGCTTGCTTAGGGCCGCCGCCCAGCCGCTAATGACTTAGCCCCAGCCCTGCCGGCAGCTCGGATCCAGTCAATCTGGCCAGGCAGCGGGTGCAGCGCCTCAGCCCCTCAGCGGCCCGCTGCCGCTCATGCTAGGCCCACCAGTTTCAGCGAATAGTCCCACATCTTGGCGGCAGTGGTTGGATTGCTGACCTTGTCGGATAGTTCTTGGCTGAATTGTTTGCCCCCTTGTTTTTGACGATTACCCCAGCTCCAGTGCACCCCAGATGCTGCAAATTCTGGATCGGCCACCACCTGGGCCACCCGTTCGCCAGCCAGGGCCTGACTTACGTAGCCACCAGTGATGTTTTTTTGAAACCAGGGAAACACTTTCTGGAACAATTGCGGCGTGTTGCGAAACAGGGGGGTGTCGGCTACGCAACCGGGGTAGAGAGAGCTGAAGACAATCCCGGTGCTCTCGTGCAGGCGGCGATGCAACTCCTGACTGGTGATCATGTTGCAGAGTTTGCTATCCTTATAGGCCTTTCCAGGTTTGAATGGCTTGCCATTGGCCATGGCAATCGGTGCCTTAAAGCCCGCTTCAAAGCCAGATAGATCACCAAGGTCGGCTGGGGCGGGGATCGGGATCTTGCCTCCCAGTTCCTTGGAGTTAGCGGTTACGGTGCCCAGGATTATCAGCCGGCGGGATGGATGGCTTGACTTCTGCAGGTCGGCCAGCATCAGTTGAATCAGTAGGAAGTGGCCTAAATGATTGGTGGCCATCGACTGCTCATAGCCCTGGGGAGAGCGCTCAGGCTGTTTCAGGCTCGGTTTGTACACCGCGGCATTGATCACCAGGGCATCGATTGGTCTGCCCAGGGAAGCCACCAGGGTTTCCACCCCCACTCGCACGCTCTCCAGGTCGCCCAGGTCCATGCGTAGATGGCTGAGCTGGGCCGTAGGGATAGCCAAGGTGGCGGCAGCCTCGGCGGCCCGCACAGGATCGCGGTTCAAGGTAACCACGTACCAACCGCGATCGATCAGCGCTTTTACGGCGTTGAGGCCAACCCCTGAGGTGGTGCCGGTGATCAGAACCGTTCCGGGAGTGCCAGCGGCGCCTGAAGCAACCATGAACCTGAGCGGGCGATGACCTCCCAACCTACGGAGCCGAGGAGCTCCTGGGCGGTATTGGCTGGCCCGGCTCAACCGTTGGCAATGATCCCAGCGCCTTTGCTGCGCTCTGCTCCCGCCAAACCACCCTCAGGCGGTTGGGGGCGATCCATTGGCTTTGCTCGCGAATCAGTCTTTGCTCGCCATTGGTGCTGAATAGCTGATCAAACCGCTCGCGGGCTTTGTTCAGTTTGCCTAGTTCCAGATCCAGCACCGCCGTAAGTTCGCCGTGGCGCTCCATCCGCTCCTGATAGGCGCCAGCCAGTTGCACCAAGCTCACCCCAATCAGCAAGCCCAGGGCCAGCTTCACGGTGAGGGCAATCATGCTGCAATGCAGCTCCCGCCGTTCCTGCTGCAGGCAGGCTTCGCTGGCGGCCTCTTCTGTGCCACCGCCCAGTAGGCGACCACCGCTGATCGCGGGCGCCGGGGCGGTGCTGAGGGGCTGGATCGGGGCCAAAGCGCTGCGGCGCATGCGGTGTCAGGTGATCTACCCCAAAGAAAGCTGCGCTCGACTCAGGGATCGGACTGCAGGAATCTGCGAGGCTATTTGTGTGGTTCTAGCGCTTAGTTCGAGCTTTGCCAAGCTTTTGCCGTGGCGCGGGCCTCAGCCATACCGGCGCTTTTGTGATCAGGCACTGGTGAGGCTGGTGTGCTGGTTACCCTGGTCCGGCCGGTGAGGCTGAGTGAGCATTGGGCTGAGCGACCAATTCAGCAGCGATCCGGGCTTTGGCCCAGCGATCTGCTGTTTGGATCAGCCGCTCAGGTTTGGCTGGGGGTGATCAGGAGTTGTAGAGGCTCACCGACAGACGCACGGCCAGTACGCCGGAGTGGGCGGCGACTACCAGTGCGATCAGCACTTCGGCTTGGCTGAGGGCGGAAACCATGGCAGGAGCGGCAATAGGAACAACACCACCATTGTTTGCTGTCAGGTGGCTACGGTCGGGCTGCTTCTGGCTTGCTGTCACAGCTCTTGATGGCCGATTCCTTTCAGGCGGCACCGGCCGGGGTAACGGTGACGGCAGATCAGCTGCTCCAGCTCGATCTCTCCCCTCTCCACGCCTGGGCGGCTCTGACACCCCAAGCCCTGCTGCAGCGGGCCGGGGAGTTGGAACTGCAATTCAGTTGGCCCCGAGCCGCCGAAGATCTCCGGGAGCTATCCGAGATCCCGGAACTGCGGCTGTGGGCGCTGCGGGCCGATGCCACCTATCCCTGGCTGCCCCTGGTGTTGGAAAGGGGTAGCGGCCAGCTCACCCGCCATGTGGCGATGCTGTTGCCCCATGGCTTCAGCCGTAACGAGGGCATCCGCTTTGCCGCCGAGAGCCTGGAGCTTTGGATGACCCATCGGCTGTTCCTGCTCGATGGCTGGGCCCGTAGTCAGGGTCTCAACTGTCGTCAGGGTCTTGGCCAGATGGCGGCAGTGCTTGGTTTTGAACTCGATGCCAGCTTTTGGATTCCCCTACCGCCCGCCTGATCACTGGCGCCACGGCAATGATTTTGATGCGGCATTGCCGCATTTTTTTGTGGGGCAATTTGATCGAGCTTTCACTGCTGGCCGGCACCGCTTAGCAATAGCTGTAGGGCTCGCCGTCCACTGTCCAGCGCCAGCAGCAGCGTCAGCAGCCTCAGTAGCCACACCAGCCGCTGCTCCGGCACCTGATCCAGCCGTGCCGCCGACCACTGGGCCGCGATCGCCGCCGTGCTCCCCAGGGTCAGCCCCACCCACACCAGGGCTCGACCGTTCTCGACAAAGCCCACCGCCGCAATGCTGGAGGCCGCTAACACCGCCAGGGTGCTGAGTCGAATCGCCAGGTGTACCGGCACGGCCAGCAATTGCACCATCAGCGGCACCATCACCAGCCCGCCACCCACTCCGAGCATGCCGCCAGCGAGTCCGGCCACCGAGCCCACCGCCGCCAATCCCGCCAGCGGCAGCTTGGCGCTTTGCTTGCTGGCCATGGCCACCTTGGGACGGATCATCAGGCAGAGCAGGCCATACATCGCCGCTTGCAAACCAAGCAGCTGCCAGCCCGATAGCGCAAAGCTCAATTTGCCGAACAGGGCACCACCCAGGCCAGCCCCCAGGGCGATCGCCAGGGCGGCTTTGCCAGGTAGTTGGCCACTGCGCAGATGGGCCCATGTGCCCGCCAGGGTGGTGGGCACGATCGCCAGGGTGCTGGTGGCCAGGGCCTGATGGGCTCCCAGGCCCAGCAACAGCAGCAGTGGTGAGAAGATCAGTCCGCCGCCGATGCCCAGCAGGCCCGAGAGCAGGCCGGCCACTGCCCCCAGCGGCAGCAGCAGTGACAACATGGCCCAGGGCATTGGTTCCAGCGAAAATCGCGCCGCTTAGCAGCTCAGCATCCTCGACAGCGGCGCTTTGGCCTTGCCTCTGCAGCCCGCCCCCGCTTTGGCCTTGCCTCTGCAGCCCGTCCCTGCATCCCTATGGCTGAAGCCCTACGCCTATTGCCTTGTTTGCAGCGGCCCGGCGATTGGCAGATGGCTCTCGACGCCCTGTTGCTCAGTCAGCGCCGGCCAGCCCTAAGGCTCTATCGCTGGGGGGGGCGCCCCACCCTGTCGCTCGGTCTGCACCAGCGGCCCCTGGACAGCCATTGGTTGGCCTTGGCCCAGGCGGGGCGCCTCGATCTGGTGCGCCGTCCCAGCGGCGGTCGAGCTGTATTGCATGGTGGCGATCTCAGCTACGCCCTGGTGTGGCCGGATGCGCCGGGCTGCCGCCGCCAGGCCTACCTAGAGGCCTGCGCTTGGCTGCAGCTTGCCTTTGGGCGCATGGGTTTGCCACTGCAGTTCGGCCACCAACCGGCCCGGCGCCAGCAGCCCAGCTGTTTCGCCACCAGCACCGCTGCCGATCTGGTTCACCTCCCAAATACAGCTGCACAAGTTGCCAGCAAGGGTTTGGCAATCAATAGTGCGGGTATTAATGATTTGAGCGTTAATGATGCGGCCATTAATGGCCTGGGCGTCAAACGCATTGGCAGTGCCCAGCATTGGCGGTCTGGATGTTTGTTGCAGCACGGCACGATTTTGTTGGCACCGCCAGCAGCTCTTTGGCAGGAGCTGTTTGGCGGGCCAGCGCCTTTGCTGCCGCCCTTGCCCCTGGCGATTGGGGAGTTGGAGTCTTTGCTGCTGGAATGTGCTGCCGCCAGCTTTCCCCTGGCCCCAGTAAGCGAGCTCACGGTTCAGGAACTGGCCGCGATCGAGGCGGCAAGGCCTAACTACAGGGTTGATCCCCAGACGGCTGGCTGATCAACTGGGCCGGCTGAATCGGCTATGGCTGAATCGGAAATGGCGGAATAGGCGATGGCGGAAGCGGCTATGGCTGAATCGGAAATTTGTGCAGCTGCCCTGGATTCTGTTTAAGGGGTACGGGCTTCCCCGGAAGCCACCATGGTGCGCACTACGGCGGCCAGGGCCAGCCCCAGCGGGTAGGTGTTTTGACGGCGGGCCATATCCAGCATTGCCGCCGGCAGCCTCAGGCCCAGTTTGCGCAGTACCGCTTCTCCCAGTTCAGGCCTCTCGATCGTGCCACTGGGTAAACCCGCGGGGCTGAGCACCAGCAGCCGGTCGGTGGCGGCATCCTCCAGCTGCAACACCGCTTGCCACAGGGGCGCTGCTTCGCCAATGGTGGGCAGGCTGGAGAGGGGCCGCAGGTAATCGGCGATCCGATCGGTGTCCCAGCGCTGTACCGGCAGCTGCTGCAGTGGCTGATCGTCGATCACCCCCCGCCAACGGCCCCGGTCAGTCACCAGCAGCCAATCGCCCTGGCCCTCGCTTTGGCGCTCGGCCAGTCTCAGGCGGCTGAGTTCCCGCAGTTTGTCGCTGGCCTCCAGCACTCGATAGCGACGGCCGGCGGCATCGCGCACCTTCAATTCGTTGAGGCTTTGCTGCAGCGCCAACATCTGGCTCTGGTTGCGGGCGGCTCCCAGGCCAAACCAGCCCAGCAACATCAACCAGGCGCCGCCAATGCCACCGCCCCGCAATAGCAGCACCGCCCCCAGGCCGATGGCCAGATAGGCCATGAACCGGCCGCTGGCATTGGCCACCTCCACCCCCCGCCGCTGGCTGCCCGTGACCTGCCATACCAGAGCTTTGAGGATCAAGCCGCCATCGAGGGGCAAACCTGGCAACAGATTGAACAGGGCCAGCACCAGGTTCAAGCGCCCCAGCTCCTGCACCAAGGCCCCCAGCCAGGGGGCTAGGTGGGCGGCCAGATGGGTGCTGGCCAGCAGGCTCACCCCTAGGGCCAGGCTCACGGCCGGGCCGGCGGCCGCCACCAGCAGTGCCCCCAGGGCGGTATCGCATTCCCGCTCCACGCTGGCCACCCCCCCCAGCAGGAACAGGGTGATGCTGCGCACTTTCACCCCCTGGCTAAGGGCCACCAGCGAATGGCCCAGCTCGTGGAGCAGCACAGATGTGAACAGCAACAGGGCCGTGACCAGGCCCAGGATCCACAGGCCGCCAGCGCCGAGGTTTGCGTTGAGGGCATTGGCGCCGAGCTGGATGCTGTACTGCTTTTGAAAAGCGAAGGTCACCACCAGCAGGATCAAAAACCAGCTCGGATGGATACGCAGGGGGATGCCGCGAATTTTGAGCAGTTGCCAGCCTTCGCCCACGGGCTCCGATCTTCCTGATTCCCGGCGCTGGCCGGGGTGAGACACAATCTTAGAAAGCTGTGATCGCTTTGCCTTGGCGAGCGCTAGCCATGGCCGAGCAGATCAAGCTCCGGATCTGCCAGCTGATCAGCTCCAGGCCAGAGGCTTTTGGGGCTTTTAACTGCATGGCGGCATCCAGCCCCCTCCGCCGCTTGCCGCGCTTATGGCCGCCCCACTGCTCAAGATCTGTGGTCTGCGAGATCCAGGCCAGGCCGAGGCCGTGGCGGCCCTGGGGGTGGATGCCATCGGTTTGATCGGCGTTGAGGCCTCACCGCGCCATGTGTTGCCCGCCGCCCGCGGCGACCTTTGGCAGCTGGTGGCGGCAGCGGCGCCCAGCTGCCAGAGGGTGCTGGTGGTGGCCGACCCCACCGAAGACCAACTGGCCCAGCTCTCCCCCGATTGTGGTCACCAAGTGCTGCAGTTACACGGCTCTGAAACCCCAGAGCGCTGTGCTGATTTGCGAAAAAATTTGGCTGTGCAGGTGTGGAAGGCGCTGCGTATTCGGCGTCCGGAAGACCTGGCGGCCGTGGCGGCCTATGGGTCGGTGGTGGATGGACTACTGCTCGATGCCTGGGTGAGCGATCAGCTGGGGGGCAGCGGCCAGCGCATTCCGTTGCAATGGCTGCATGGATTTGAGTCGCCAGTGCCCTGGTGGCTAGCCGGCGGCATTCGAGCTGAGCTGGTGGGCGATGTACTCACCGCCTTGGCACCCACTGGCCTGGACGCCTCCAGTGGCGTGGAGCGCTCGCCAGCCGACAAGGATCTGAACCGGGTGCGCCAGCTGGTAAGTGCTGTAAAGGTTTGGCCAGCCGCTGGCGGCTGAGTAAGAGTCTTGGGGGCCCTTCGGTGGCCCTGAATCTGATTCGACGCCCCGATCA
>CANHSW010000094.1 GCA_947463165.1 Cyanobacteriota bacterium | reverse complement strand
TTTTTGGATCTGCAGATCAATGCCCTGCAGTGCCAGGTAGTTGCCCCCACCGCTCAGGGGGAAATTCTTTTCAATTTCTTGAACTTGAACAAGGCTAGTCATTGGATCTTTTCTCCATGATTGGGTGAATTTGCTAATCTCAGTGCTTGTCTTGCTTTGGATTCACGGTAGTGGGATGGATGATCTTGTGGCTTGTTCTTATTGCAGTGCCTGACTTGCCAAGATAAAGAAGTAAATCATGACAGCCATCAGTAATAGTCTTCCTACTAGGAAGGGAATCACTATTTCGCGGCGAAACAGAGACTGATCTATGGCCTCCAGTCTGGAGGGTAATGAGCGCAGCTGCTCGATTAGATTCATGGACCTCACGCCTACTTAACTGGCGAAATAAATTTCTGCAGGGCTGCCATAAGGCGATCCAGCAGCAGTCCAACACCACCAATCCAGACAACCGCCAGCAGAATATCGCTCACATAATTTTGCTGGTAGGCATCCCAGATAAAGAAGCCAATGCCCACAATGCCACTCATTACAATTTCTGCTGCGATAATGGCTAGCCAGGATAAGCCAATGGAAATACGAAGGCCAGTAAAGATATACGGCAGAGCGGAGGGAATTAGAATTTTGGTGAAGAAACGTCGCTTTGACATGTTTAGAACCAGGGCCACGTTCCGATAGTCCTGGGGAATTTGACGTACGCCTTCGGCTGTGTTAATCAGGATCGGCCATACAGAGGTGATGAAGATCACAAAGATGGCAGCTGGCTGGTTTTTTTGAAATATCACCAGGGCAATTGGTACCCAGGCTAGGGGCGCCACCATGCGTAGGAACTGAAATAGGGGATCAAATGCCCGATTGAGCGCCTGGTTTAGACCAATGGCTATGCCCACGCTGATGCCAACAATGGCGGCTAGAGAATAACCTTGGGCCACCCTGCCAAGGCTGGCTATGGTCTGCCAGAATAGTCCCTTGTCTAGGCCGCCGCGATCATAAAAAGGATAGAGTAGTAATTCTCTGGTTCGCTCTTCCGTAAATAAACTTAAGGGGCCTGGCAGTCTGGTGAAGCCAAGGCTAGCGGAGAGCTGCCAAAAGATCAGGAAGCCACCAATGCCGAGAATCGGTGGCAAGATCGACTTGCGATTTCGCTTCCACCAGCCCATTGGATTCGATTTTGCAGCGGATGGTCTTGAGGAGAGAGTAGTCATTGAAGAGAAATTGGCTAAGGGGTTTTGTAATCAAGTACCACTGCTTCAGGCCATCATGGCCAGAGGCGGTAGCAGGCTGTCCAGGGAGTTGAGAGAGTTGAGGGCGTTGAGGCAGTTGAGGGAGCTAAGCAGTAATTTAATGCTTAGTCTGAATAACTATTGAATGACTAGCGTTTGATCTTCAGGCTATTGAGATAGCCTGCGGGATCGGCGGGGTCATAGACAGTACCGTCGAAAAAGACTTCTTTGCCACGGCTGGAGCCAGTGGGGATGTCCTTTGCTGGCACGCCCACTTGTTTAGCCGCCTCGCGCCATAGGTCGTCTCGAACGGTGCGCTCGTTAATTTGATTTGCTTGGTCGATTGTATCCAGTTTGCCTGGGAAGAACTTCCAGCGGATCGCTTCTAAAAGGAACCAGTTGGTAAGGCTCTTATATGGGTATGAAATCACCCCCCGGTCGCTGGCCCAGTAGAGCGGCCTAAGTTTTGGATTTGCCTTAGTTTTGCCTTCGGCCCCCAGCTTATATTGACCAGTGAGAGATTCTTCGAGAACTTGGGCTGGTACGTTGTACCATTTACGCGAGCTAAGAATCTTGGCCACCTGGGGGCGATTCTCAGTTTTATCCATCCACCTCTGGGTTTCGATGAGTCCCTTTAGCAGAGCGACAGATGCTTTGGGATGGCTTTTTACCCAGTCGGAGCGCAGTGCCAGAAATTCCTCGGGATGTACTGGCCAAATCTGGGCAGTGAGGGCCGCCAAATAGCCAATGTCATCCCTACCAATCCGTGATGGCCAGGGGTCACCAGTGGAGAAGGTCTCCATGGTGCCGTTGCGCATGCCCTGTAGGGTTTCGGTGGCCGGTACGGTCAACAGCTCGATACTTTTATCTGGATCGATACCACCAGCGGCATACCACCAGCGAATCCAGATATCCTGGTTGGCATTGGGAAATGTATATGCTGATCTAAATTTACGGCCTTGCTGCTTTTGAAAGTTGGCAAAGTATTCAGATTTACCCTTTAAGTCGTAGCTCAGGTTTGCATCTTTTACGCTATTGGCAGCGGCAATGCCGTTACCCTGGCTCATTAGCATGGCCAGAATCACCATTGGCACCTTTTTGCCGTCGGTGATCACGCCTTCGCTGATCATTTGGGGCATTGGCAGTTGCCATTGGCCACCATCAATGCCGCCCCCGGTTGACCCCAGCACCAGGTTATCGCGGGCAGCTGGCCAGCTGGCCTGTTTTGCCAACTCCACTTTCAAGCCGTGCTTGGCAAAGAAACCCTTCTCAACACCTACCACCAGGGGAGCTGCTTCGAGAATCGGAATAAATCCGAGCTTGATTGTGTCGGTTTCTAGTAGAGCACTGGCGGCGGTATTTAGCGGTATGGACTTACCGCGATAGCCACTGCTGCTGGGGGGATTGCCCAAGCAGCCAGCCAGGACAATAGCGCTAGAAAGCGCCCCGGTGATCAGAACAAATATTCGTCGTCGAGATGTCATTGCAATGGATAGTGCAAGGGAAGGCGGAAGATTGAACGCAGGTCAAGACATAGTCAAGCAATGGCGATCTATCAGATCGTCATGGATGACTTTATCTATTGGCAAATGGCTAGTGAAAAATCAAATGACCTTAGGGTTGGTCATTTTTGGCCTCGTTGTATCCGATAGTTGCTCCTCTGTTCGTGTCGTGTTTGTGACTGGCAAAGGCTAGGGGCTGGCAGGCCGGGTTGGGTGCGGCCTGGCACCAGACTTGCAAATCCATTCGATCAGTTTGTTTGATCTCCAATGGATCGAGGTGGTGGACGCCCAACCAGGGAAAGGCAATGCATGGTCTTTTTCGGATGATAATGCAGGTGATTAGTCGCGTTCGTATCCCATCTGTTAGGGACAGAATGAATATAATTATTATTTGGCAATCCCTGAATACTCTTGAGCTGCTTCTGGGTCCACGGCTCAACAAATATTTCCGGGGTGAAGCTAGCTAAATTATGGTTTTGCAGAGTTTATCCAGCAATTAATAGCGGATTGCTTTTCTATTGTTGTTTAAATTGACTGAAAATGGTATATTCGTTTTTGAGGTCAATTAGCTCGAGCCGCGGGAGGAGGCGATAGGCCTGAATCGAGATGCAGCTTTAATAATGTGAAAAAATTTAGAGGCTAAGAAATTGATGTAGAATCGAGAGGCTTGTTTTGGATAGTAACCATCGCATCGACTGCGATGTTTGGTGCAATTGTAAGGCTGGAGATTCGTTGTTTTCTAAATTGGTTAGAGTCTTGAGTGAGTCTTTTCCTCGTGCCTCTTAATGAAATTGGCTCGTTATGAGGTTGTTGCTGCAATTGGCCTGGCTGGATGTGGGTTGTGTTACAGGGGCCAGGCAATTAGCATGGGTCATGCTTTTGCCAGGGGCAATAAAAAAGTAGCGGCCAGGGGGGAATTGCTGCATTTTTCAGACTGGGAAGCGCCGGTGGCCAAGGGATGGGTGACAGTAGCCATTGGGTAACCTCAGGAATTTTGGCTTGGCAAACCTTAAGGACCTTTTTGCTGGGTTGGGGGGGCTTGGCTGGTAAACAATCGTAAATTCAGGCGATAAGCTCAGATGATATTTTGTGATGGCCTTGCTTTTCCCTCCCTTGGCGGCGGGCCAAAGCGGCAGGTCAAAGCGGCAGGTCATGGCGTCTGGTAATGGTTGGCGGTTGTGGTTGGCGATTATGCCCCAGTCATGGCAGCACTGCTCAAATCTCAGCCAAGGATTGAATGATGGCGCTATAGCACTGCTCCAATTGGGCTTCGCTGATTCCCAGGGGAGGCAGCAGGTAGACGACATGGCCCAGGGGCCGCAGATAAACACCTTTGGCTAGGCACTGGCGTTGCAGCTGCCGGCCCAGGCTCTGGAGGTAACCGGGTTGGTCTACGATCAGATCGAAGGCGGCAATGCTGCCTATATTTCGGAATTTTTCTAGGCGGGGATGGTCCCTCAGCGGCTCTAGATGTTGCCGATGGCGCTGTTCAAACTGGCTATAGTATTGCGGCTGTTGCCTCAATAGCTCCAGGCTGGCCAGGGCAGCGGCGCAGCCCAGGGGATTGGCCGTAAAGCTATGGCCATGGAAGAAGGTAAGTTTAGGATCTAAACCTATAAACCCCTCGTATATTCTCTCGCTGGCCATGGTTACGCCCATCGGCATGAAGCCACCGGTGAGTCCCTTGGAAAGAGCCATTAAATCCGGCTGAATCTGGGCTCGCTGGCAGGCAAACAGGCTGCCGCTGCGGCCAAAACCGGTCATTACCTCATCGGCAATCAGCAGGGCACCACTGGCGCGCACCCGCCGCTCCACCGCCTGTAGAAATTGGGGACGCACCAAATTCATCCCCGATGCTCCCTGCAGCAGGGGCTCAAAAATGACGGCGGCCGTGGGCGTCTCCAGCAACCGATCCAGCACAGCCAGGGCCTGCAATTCCCGGGCTTCAACGCTTTCATCGCCCCACCAACTCGCCGGCCAGGGGGCCCGCGCCACCGAGAACATCAGGCCTTCATAGGCCGAGTTGAACAGAGAGCGCTCACCGAGGGCCATCGCACCCACCGTGTCGCCGTGATATGCACCCTCAAAGGCAATTAATTGCTGGCGTGGTTCGCCCCGATTACGCCACCATTGCCAGGCAATTTTGAGGGCCACCTCCACGGCGGTGGAGCCGTTATCTGAGAAGAACAGCCGATCGAGACCAGTTAATGAGGCCAACTTCTCCGCCAATTGTTCGGCGGGCGGATGGCTGAAATTGGCAAAAATCACCTGCTCCAGTTGCTGCGCCTGGGCGGCGATGGCGGCGGCAATCGAGGGCTCCCCATGGCCATGCAGGGTCACCCACCAGCTGCTGATCGCATCGATCAGCTGGCGGCCGTCATCCAACTGCAGCAGTGATCCGCGGGCCGACACCACCCGCAGCGGCTCCGGTGCCGTAGCCACCTGGGTGGTGGGGTGCCAGAGGTGCCGATGCCAGCCCATGGGCAAGGTTTTCAAAAGAAGTGGTGCGAGATAAGCAACCTGGATCAGGCCAGGCCAGCTTCAGGGGCGGGCTTCAGGGCTTACGGCGCTGGCTGATCAGCCTGGCTCCGATCCAGGCCGTAAAGGTGATAGCTGCCAACACCAGCAGCACCTTGATCAATTGGCTGATTGGCTCAAGCCACTCGCCAACCCGCTGGTAGCCCTCCCCCAGGGCCTGGCCGGCCAGGGTGAGGATCAGGATCCAGAGCAAACTGCCGCCGGTGGTCCAGGCCAGGAACGGCAGTTGGGGCATCAATTCGATGCCAGCTGGCACCGACACCAGCGTGCGCACACCGGGAATCAGCCTGCCCCAGAACACCACCGCAGAGCCATGGCGCTTAAACCAGCGACGGCTGCGGGCTAGATCGGCGGGCTGAATGCCGATCCACCTGCCATGGCGAGAGAGCCAATGCTCTAGTCGCTCTTCGTTGATCAACCGACCAATCCCATACCAGAACCAGGCTCCCAGCAGGGTGCCGATCAGGCCCGCCAGCAACACCGGTAGCAGCTCTAACTTTCCCTGTTGCACGTAGAAGCCCCCCAGGGGCATCACCAGTTCAGAGGGGATCGGTGGAAATACATTTTCGAGCAGCATCACCAGGCCGATCACCAGATAGCCGATCAGGGGATTGGCGTCTACGGCCGAGCCGATCAACTCCGGTAGCCGGTTGATGAAATCCTGCATGGAGAAGTTGCTGGCGTCACCAGGCTAGGGGGAAGCCAACCCCGGCCTGGTCAACTGGGACTGGCAAATCAGTGCTGGGGCTGGTTCAGGTGTCGGCCGAGGCGCGGCGTCGCCATTGCCTCACCAGCTTCTCCAGCTCCAGATAAAGGAAGAACACCAGGCTCACCCCGACGCAGATCAGCAGGTCTGGGCCGGGCAGGGGCTCAGTGCCAAAGAAGCGGGCCAGGGGCGGCACGTAGAGCAGCAGCATCTGTAGACCGGTGGTGAGCACCACCGCCCAAATCAACCAGGGGTTGGAGAAGGGAGCCACCTGCAGCAGCGGCCGGTCACTGCGGGCCGACAGGGCGTGGCCCATCTGGGCCAGACAGAGGGTGGTGAACACCATCACCTGCCAGGGTCTGCCAGTGGCAGCCGCATAGAGCATCAAGGCGATCACGATCAGGGCAAACACCACGCCAATGCGCAGGATGTAACTGCCGATGCCTCGGGCAAAGATCGACTCCCCGGGCTCTGCTGGTGGTCTACGCATCAAGCCATCCTCGCCGGGTTCGAGGGCCAAGGCCAGGGCCGGCACCCCGTCGGTCACCAGGTTCATCCACAGAATCTGCAACGGCGTCAGCGGCACGCCCGCCAGGCCCAGCAGGGGGGCGGCGGCAATGGTGATCAGCTCACCGACATTGCTGCCGAGGATATATTTAACGAAGCGTCGAATATTGGCATATACCAATCTCCCCTCCTCCACCGCACTCACAATCGTGGCGAAGTTGTCGTCGAGCAGCACCATGTCGGCGGCCTCCTTGCTCACCTCCGTGCCGGTGATTCCCATGGCCACGCCGATGTGGGCCTGTTTCAGGGCCGGCGCGTCATTCACCCCATCACCGGTCATCGCCACCACCTGGCCATTGGCCTGGAGCGCCTTGACGATGCGCAGTTTCTGCTCGGGCGCTACCCGGGCATAGATATTGCAGTTGGCCACCACGCTGCGCAGTTTGGATTCATCCATCTGCTCCAATTCGCGGCCTAACACCACCTCGCCATTGGCATCGGTGATGCCGATGCTGGAGCCAATCGCCCGGGCCGTGAGCGGATGGTCGCCGGTGATCATCACCGGGCGTATGCCGGCCTGGCGGCAGGTGGCAACGGCTGCCGTCACCTCGGGGCGAGCTGGATCCAGCTGGGCCATCAGCCCCAGCAGCACCAGCCGCTCCAACTCCTGCTCCGGACTGGGGTGATGGGGAGCGCAGGCAAAGGCCAACACCCTCAGCCCCTGGGCGGCCAATTGCCGCGCCTGCTCCACCCACCATTGCTGTTGCTCAGCGCTGAGCGCTGCCACCCCAGCTCCATCCAGCCAGCGATCACAGCTGGCCAGAATCACCTCAGGTGCCCCCTTGCTGATCAGCAGCTGATCGGAACCGGCCGCCAGGGCCCCCAGCGGTTGTTGCAGGGCGCCGTCTGGATCGGCCACCCACACCGCCATCAGCTGCCGTTCCGAGCTGAACGGAATTTCGGCCCTGCGTTGGTAATTACTGCGCAGGCTGAAAGCATCGATGCCGTCCTTGGCCGCCACCACCAGCAGGGCGCCCTCGGTGGGGTCCCCCAACACGCTCCAGCCGCTGCCCTCGCGTTTGAGTTCGGCATCACTGCAGAGCACGCCGGCCTCCAGCAGCAGTCGCTGGGCGCCAGCAGCGCAGCCTGCGGCGGCGCTAGGCGGCGCCGCCAACTCTCGGGCGCTGAACTTGCCATGGGGCTCATAGCCCTGGCCGCTCACGGCGATCGATTGGGTGCCGCAGCGCAGCTCCTGCACCACCTGGCGATTGAGGGTCAAGGTGCCGGTTTTGTCAGAGCAGATCACGGTCACCGAACCGAGACCCTCAACTGCGGGTAGGCGGCGAATCAGGGCCGCCCGTTTCACCAT
>CANHSW010000093.1 GCA_947463165.1 Cyanobacteriota bacterium | reverse complement strand
GGCACCTCGGGCAATCTCTCAGCACGCATCGAGGGCGGCCTGCTGATTACACCCACCTCACTTCCCTACGAGCTGATGGGCCCAGAGGATCTGGTGGCGCTCGATTGGCAGGGTCAACCCCTGGCCAGCGCCGCCATGGCCGAGGGCCCAGCACGGCGACCCTCCTCTGAGTGGCGCCTGCATGCAGATGTGCTGCGCCTGCGGCCGGAAATCCAGGCGGTGGTGCACTGCCACTCGATCCGGGCCACGGCCCTGGCCTGCCATGGCCGTGGCATCCCCAGCTTCCACTACATGGTGGCCGTGGCTGGCGGCGCCGACATTCGCTGCGCTGGCTATGCCACCTTCGGCACCGGGGAGCTTTCCCAGTTGGCGGTGCAGGCCCTGGAGGGCCGCCTGGCCTGCCTGCTCGGCCACCACGGCCAGGTGGCCCTGGGCACCAGTCCGGAGCAGGCGCTGCGGGTGGCCATCGAGGTGGAAACCCTGGCTGCCATGTATTTAGAAGCCAGTTTGCTGGGGGAGCCGCCGCTGCTCAGCCAGGAGGAAATGCGGCGGGTGCAGCAGCAGATGGGCAAGCTGCTGTATGGCTGCGGCCCAACCACAGCCCCAGGCTGATCCAGAGAATCACCAAAGCCAGGCAAAACAGCGTCCAGGCCGGCAGACCCCAGCCATCGATCGCCAGCGGTGCGGCCACGGTAACGATGCCGCCGGCGATGAAGGGCTGCAGCAGCAACTGTTTGATCGAGAAGGGGGTGAGGGCATCGCCCTGGTCTTGGGGATCCACCATGTTCAGTAGCAGTAGGCCACTGGCCGCCACGCCGGTGGCCTGACCGAACTCCACCAGGCCCCGCTCAAACCAATTTGGCGGCAGGATGCGCGGCCCCAACAGCAGCACCACCGCCACATTCCATAGCAAGCCCGCCACCGCCAGCACCGTGAGCGCCAGCCACTGTTCAGCCAGCAGCGACAGATCCAGGCAGGCGGTGGCGGCGGTGATTAAGAGGTCTGCCGCCAGGGTGCCGAGCCGGCCCTGCACCCTCGCCGCAGCCCAGTGGCCCTTACCGCCGCGCTCCAGCAGCAACCGCACCAGCAGCGAACCCAGCAGGGCCAGGGGAAACACCGGCAGGCCGTCGATCACCAGCGCAAAGCCGCCCCCCCAGCGAGCCGCCAACTCCTGCAGGCCCCGCAGCATCAAAGTGCCCAACAACACCGCAGCCCCGGCGAGGGCCAGGTTGACCAGCCACACCGCCGGGCCGTTATCGCCCTGGCAAGGAGAGGCACTTGTGGCGCCACCAGTGGAGGAATTTGAGACTCGATTTGGAGAGCTGCTGGGCGCCGCAGCTGGCGCTGCGGCTGGCGCCGGTTGGGCGATCGGCAGCGAACTGGCCAACAGCCAGCGGCGACTGCGCCCCAACAGCACCACCAGGGCCCCCACCAGGGTGGCGCTGAGCAGACCCACGGTGGCCATCGCCAGCCCCAGCGCCTCTCCACTGGCCAAGCCCAGCCGGGCGTAGCTGGGGCCCATGGCCGCGGCCGACCCATGGCCGCCCTCGTAGGCCACCTCAATCAATGCGGCCATCACCGGTGGGGCGCCGATCAGCGGTTGCAGCACCAGCAACACCGCCAACCCTCCCACCATGAACTGGCCAAAGGCCAGGGTGAGGGCCAGCAGCAGCTGAGCCGTCACCGGCCGCCAGATGCTGCCAATCCGGGGCAGGGGTTTGCTCAACATCAAGGTGGCGAACACCAGGGTGAGCAGCGCCAGCGGCAGGTTGTTCCACCGCTCGATCACCGCCGGCGGCAGCAGCGGCAAGGGGCCGCTCGGTGCCAACAGCAGGCCGAGGCCGCCGGCCAGCAGGGCCTCGGGCACCCCCCAGCGCTTCAAGCCGATGGCGGCACCGATGGCGGTGCCGATCAGTAGCAGCACCGCCAGCAGCCCGAGGGCCAGGGGCCATGGCTGCCAATCGGCCCCCAATTGCTGCAGCAAAGCCGCTAGTTGCCTTAACCAAGAAAAAATCACAGCCCGAAGTGGCGGGAGAAAAATGCCTCCGTTGCCTCCAACACCAAACTCTGCACCTCACCGCTGCGGAAGCCATGGCCCTCGCCGGCAAAGCGGTGCACCATCACCTCAATGCCGTTGGCCGCCAGCGCCGCCGCCATCTGGTCGGTTTGGGCGGGCGGCACCACCCGATCCTCCAGTCCTTGAAAAAAGATCACCGGGCAGCGGATGCGCTGGGCATGCAGCAGCGGTGAGCGGGCGGCGTAGCTGTCGCTAGCTGCCGGCCAGGGCCCCACCAGGCCATCGAGATAGTGGGCCTCAAAGCGGTGGGTATCGCGGGCCAGGGCGCTGAGGTCGGCCACGCCGTAGCGGCTGGCTCCAGCCCGGAAGCGATCGGTGAAACAGAGGGCCGCCAGGGCGGTGTAGCCCCCGGCGCTGCCGCCCTCGATGGCGATGCGCTCCGGGGAAGCGCAGCCGGCCCGCACCAGGGCCTCGGCGGCGGCGGCGCAGTCGGCCACATCGCCAACGCCCCATTGGCCATCGAGCCGCTCGCGATAGGCCCGACCAAACCCAGTGGAACCGCCGTAGTTCACGTCCACCACGCCCCAGCCCCTGCAGGTCCAGTACTGGATGGCGAGGCTCAAACCGCGCCGCGCCATGCCGGTGGGACCGCTGTGGCCCTTCACCAACAGGGGCGCCTGGGGATGGGCGCCGCCCTGGGGCGGATAGAACCAGGCGTGGGTGCGCTGGCCACCATGGCCGGCAAACCAGAGCGGTTCCCCCACCGCGATCGCCTCGGGGGCCAGGGGGCAGGGGGCTGCGGGGCGATGGCGCCACCGGCCACTACGAAGGTTTAGTTCCAGCAAGCCCTGGGGGCTGGTGGGATTGCTGGCCACCGCCACCAGGCGCCCATCGGCAGCACTCAGTTCGGCCAGATCGTCGTAGGGAATCCCCAATGGCCGCCACTTACCCGCCTCAATCAGCCCCAGCTCCCAGGCGCCATCGCGGCAGGCCGCAGCAATCAGATGCTGCCCGTCCCAGGCGGTGGTGCGCATGCCGTACACCCACTGGGGCATGGCGAATTCGGCCGCCATCGGCAGCAGGGGGCGCCAGGCGCCGGTGGCGGTGTCGAGCTGTTGCAGGTTCCACCAGCCCGAGGCATCGCTGGCCACCACCAGGGATTGGGGACCGATCCAGAGAGGCTGGAATACCGAGCAGGCGGGCCCCTCCCCCGGCCGGGAGCCAGCCACCAGCCGGGGCCGCAGCAGCTCCCCCGCCGGGCCGAGGTCGGCCAACCAGAGGCTGCTGCGCTGCCAGGGCATACAGGGCTGCTGCCACTCAATCCAGGCCAGCTGGGCGGCGTTTGGGCTGAGCACCGCATAACCACAGAAATCCGCGGGCCGATGCAGCGGTATTGGCGGGCCGCCCGCCAGGGGCACGGCGACCAGCTGGTCGCGGCCCTCGCTCTCGAGCACGCCGATCCAGCGCTGGCGAGCCCGATCGATAAGGCCATCGGCAAAGGCCCAGGCTCCCTCCTGGGCGGGCAGGGGCGTCAGCCGGCGGGGCTCGCCGGTGGGCTTGCCACTGGCGGGATCGAGGGCCAGATGCCAAAGGCAGCGATCGCCGTCGTGCACCCACACCAGGTCGGGGCCGGCCACCGCATAGCTGCCGCCGCCGTATTCGTGCACGCGAGCGCGCAGGTTCCAGGCGCCGGGGCTGAGTTCGATCGTCGCCTGGGGCGCCCCCGCCCCAGGCGGTCCCGCCTCTGGCGGTCCCGCGTCGGCCATCAGCAGGGTGGTGCGGCCCCGCTCCTGGGGCCGCTGCTCCAACCAGAACAGCCTGCCGCCATCCAGCTTCGGCTCCTTGACACTGGCGTTGCGACCCACAACCTGCTGGGCTGTGAGCATCACGAGCTGCTGGGCACTGGAGCCCGCTGGCTCCTGGGCACTAGTGCCCGAGAGCTCCTGGTGATTGAGCCGATCGGGCTCCTGGTGATTGAGCCCGCAAAGCTGCCGATCCTCCACCACAGCTCTCCCAGGCTCCAGCCCTACACTTTTAACAACATTTCTAGGTGAGACCTTGACGCGCAGCTTCGCTCAGATGGCCCGTAGCGCCGAGCAGATGAGCCGCGGCGTGCAGGTGCCCAAACAGGTAATCGATAACCCTCCTCTCACCATCGCCACCCTGGGCAGCCAGGTGCTGCGCCAGCCGGCTCGGCGCATCAGCAAGGTGGATGAAGCGGTGCGGGAGCTGGCCCGCGACATGTTGCGCAGCATGTATGCCGCCAGCGGCATCGGCCTTGCCGCACCCCAGGTGGGCGTGCATAAGCAATTACTGGTGATCGACCTGGATCCGGAGAACGCCGCCGCGCCGCCGATGGTGCTGATCAATCCGGAGATCACCAGCTTCGGGGCCAGCCTTGACACCTATGAGGAGGGCTGCCTCAGCATCCCGGGGGTGTATCTCGATGTGGTGCGTCCTTCCGTGGTGGAGGTGAGCTATCGCGATGAGATGGGTCGGCCCCAGAAGCTGCGCGCCGACAACCTGTTAGCCCGCTGCATCCAACACGAACTGGACCACCTCAATGGGGTGCTGTTCGTGGACCGGGTCACCGACGAGCTGAGCCTCAATGAAGGCCTGGAACAAAAGGGCTTCAATCGCGCCGACGTTAACTCGATTCGCTAACTCGATTCGCTGATCTGCCCGGCAGCGAGCGCTTGCCGAGACTGCCGGCTGCCTAGCCCGGCTGCTGAGCTCTTAGTTTTCAGCTTGCTCTGGTGCCCTGTTGCGATGCCGATGAAACCCCTGGCGGGGCTGTTCCTCGCCCTGGCTTGCGTACTGGGCATCGCCGCCACCGGCTCCGTGTTTGAACTGGCCTATGGCGAACCAGACCTGGGCTCAACTGCCACCGGTTGGATTCTGGCTGGCAGCCTGCCGGGCACCGTACTGGCTCTGGTGATCGCGATCCGGATCAACAAACCGGCCTAATCGGCCGCTAGCGCGGCAAGGGGCGGTGCATACGATTGCGCAACCCTTGTCTCCAGCCCCGTGTCGCCACTGTCGCCACTGATTGGTCGGCGCCAACTCCGGCACCTTGCCCTGGCCGCGGTGGCCAGCCTTGCCGTAGCGCCGCTGGCCAGCTTTGCTGCCAGCCCAGCCCTGTTCCAGGCCCTGGCTCTAGACCAGGGCCGCTTTGTGCTGGTGGCAGCCCCGATCGGTAACGGCAGCAAGGCCCAGCTGAACATCTACGAACAGGTCACCAACCGCCGCCCCTGCTTCTCCACCAGTGGTGCCAATCCCGCCGTGGTGAACCCTTTATTGGGCAGCTTTGACTTCACCGGCATCTGCGGGCGCTTCATCGACGCCAACGGCTATTCGCTGCGGGTGGGAGAAACGGATCTGGCCACCAGCTACCGGCTATCGGTGCGGCGGGAGGCCGGCGACAACCTGCTGATTGCCCTGCCCACCAAGGCGGGCGCCGGGCCGGAGATGTTGGTGGCCCGCACCCAGGGCGCTGGCAACGGCTTCCTGCAGCTGGTGTTTGAACCCGGCTGGCGGCTGATGCGCCGCGGCTTTGGCGGCCGCGCCCTGGGCCACGTGTACGTCTACCGCGATCTGCTGCCCAGCGCTGGGCGCTGAGGGAGCTGGGGGCGCTGGGGGCGGGGAAGGGGGCAGCGATTGCTACACTCGATAGCTCGATGAGCTGTTCCGCGCTCTTTTCATGACCCAGGTCACAGTCGGCGAAAACGAAGGCATTGAATCGGCGCTGCGCCGCTTCAAGCGTCAGGTGTCCAAGGCGGGCATCTTCGCCGACCTAAAGCGGCTGCGCCACCACGAAACCCCCACCGAGAAGTACAAGCGCAAAGCCCAGCAGCGCCGCCGCCGCCGCTGAGCTCCAGCCCTGGCTGGCTCAGTCTCTTTGCTAAGAGGCAGGCTCAAGGGTTAGGGGAACTCTGGAAAATGGTCATTTCTGACAAGGTGACACCTAAAACCCTTGAGCCATCATTGCCTCACACGGCGTACTTTAGGTTGTTCAGAGCTTCCTTAAGGCCTGATCAACCAGCTGAACAGCCATAGGTCACCTGATCAGCGATCAGCCACCTGGTCAAAGGAGCGATAGCTAAGCGCTTCGCCGATTGCGCCCATGCCGATCTCGCGACCGCCATCGAGATCGGTGATCGTTTGGGCCACCCGCAACAGCCGCTCGGCAGAGCGGGCCGTCAGCCGCCGCTGGCCGATAGCCGCCTCCCAAAGCTGCAGGGCCTTTGCCTCGATATTGAGCAGGCGCTTCAGCTCCTTGGCGGGCAGTTCGGCATTGGCCAGGCCACCGGGATTGCGAGCCGCCATGGTGCGGCGAGCCGCTTTTACCCGGGCCGCCACCGCCGCCGTGGTCTCCACTGGAGCAGCGCTGCTGGCCAGGGGGCCGCAGCGCTGAAAGGGGGCACTCAACTCCGCTCCCGACAGCCGGCGCATCGCCACCTGCAGGTCGATGCGATCCAGCAACGGGCCAGACAGTCGACTCCAATAGCGGCGCCGCAGCCCCTCGCCGCAACTGCAGCTGGCCTCTGGTTCGCCATACCAGCCACAGGGACATGGATTGGTGGCGGCTACCAAGGTGATCCGGCAGGGAAAGCGGCTGCGATGCCGCGCCCGGCTGATCCACACCTCGCCCTCCTCCAGGGGCTGGCGCAGCTGGTCGAGCACCTCCCGGCGAAATTCAGCCAGCTCATCGAGAAACAGCACGCCCCGGTGGGCCAAGACCAGCTCGCCCGGGCGCGGTATGGCGCCGCCGCCGATCAGGGCCGTGGCGGTGCAGCCATGGTGGGGGCTGCGAAACGGTCGCTCACCGATCCAAGCGGCACCTACGGCCGGCAGCCCAGCCACCGAATGGATGCCCGTGATCTCCAGCAGCTCCTCCCGCGCCAAGGGCGGCAACAGGGCCGGCAAGCGGCGGGCCAGCATCGTTTTGCCACTGCCGGGCGGCCCCACCAACAACAGGTGATGGCCACCGGCCGCAGCAATCTCCAGGGCCCGGCGGCCGTGGGCCTGGCCCCGCACATCGGCCAGATCCAGAGCGTTGCCAACTGCCACCGCAGCGGGCAACGGCAGCGGCACCCTTGGCCTGCTGCTGCCTCGCAGCAGCGCCAGCGCCTCCACCAGGCAGGCCGCTGGCCACACCGACAGCTGATCCACCAGCGCGGCTTCCGCCCCATTGGCATCGGGTACCACCAGGGCCCTGGCCCCGGCGGCTCGGGCCGCCAGCGCCACCGGCAACACCCCCCGCACCGGCCGCAGGCTGCCGTCCAGGCCCAGCTCCCCCAGGCTCCACACCCCCGCGAGGGCCTGGGGGGGCAGTTGACCGCTGGCCATCAGCAGCCCCAGGGCAATCGGCAGATCAAAGCTGGGGCCCTCCTTGCGCAGATGGGCCGGGGCCAAGTTCACCACCACCCGGGTGAGCGGCATCTTCAAACCGCTGTTGCGCAGGGCGGAACGCACCCTTTCGCGCGATTCCTGCACCGCCGCATCCCCCAGCCCCACCATCTGCAGGCCGGGCAGGCCGGGGGCAATATCCACCTCCACGGCCACCGGCGTGACCTCCAGCCCCAGCAAAGCCCCACTGCAGCACGATGCCAACATTTGGAGCCAGAACCACTGCCCTAGTAGTTCCCCGCCTGTCCCCCTGCACTATCGGAAGCAGCGACCCTATTCAGATACAGAATGGAGGCTTAGGGAAGCTCAGAAAAATCGCCATTCTTAGCAATTTTTACCGGGCAAAACTTTTATTTATGGGCAAGCCCAAAGCTACCCCTGCCCCTGCCGCGAGCCAGGATCGAGGAAAATCAATCATTTTCACGCTTTAGCACTATATAATCATTGGAATTTGAGATTTTTCGCAGTGCCCTTATACCACCGGTGCAAGGGGCTGAATGACTC
>CANHSW010000092.1 GCA_947463165.1 Cyanobacteriota bacterium | reverse complement strand
TCCACGTGAATCGCCAGGGCGCCGCCGCCGCTGATGGCCAGGCGCAGCTCGCCGCCCACCAGCTGCTTGCGCACCTGGGGCCAGATCAGGGCTGTCGCCAACCGATGCAGCGGCCAGCGCAAAGCCGCTTCCAACGCAGCCAGCAGCCGTTGGGGCGGCTGCTCGGGCACCAGGGTGAGATCGAGACCCTGGCGCCGCCGCAGGCAGTAGGCGCGGCTATTCGCCAGGGCGGCGCGGATGAGCAGTTGCCGGCGACTGGCCATGGCGGCCAGGGCGTCCTCGAAGCCCCCCAGCAGCGCCTCCCACAGCCTTGGCACGCTGATCAGGTACTGGGGCCGCACCCGGCCCAGGTCTGCCCTCATCTGCTTGAGGTTTGTGTAGGTCTGGTGGCAGCCACAGGCCAGCAGGAAGTATTCAGCGCTGCGCTCATAGGCATGCCAGATCGGCAGCACGCTCACCACTCGATCACCGGGGTTGGGTTGCACCGCCACCCCGAGGCAGCGCAGCTGATGCAGCAGGTTGGCGTGGCTGAGCGGTACCCCCTTGGGTTCGCCGGTGGTGCCGGAGGTGTAGAGGATCGTGGCGATGCGGCTGGGATCGGCCGCCGGCCAGGGGGTTGTCGCCCCCGGGCTGGCCAGAGCCGCTTCTCCAAGGGCCAGCAGTTCAGCCCAGCTGGCCAGGGTTGGTGCCGTTCCATTAGCGGCATCAGCCTGTTCAGTAGAGACGTCAGCCTGTTCAGCCGCCCCGGCAACGGCTGCATCGCCGCGCTCCCCCTCCAGCACCACCACCAGGCGCAGGGGGCCAGCCGGCTGGCTGGCCAGGGCCAATTTCTCCAGCAGGGAGGCAGATTCCACCACCAGGGCCACGGCGCCGCAATCGCGCAGGATGTAACGCAATTCCTCCACCGGTGCGGCGCTACCGCGCACCGCATCAGCTGCCCCCAGGCGCATCAGCCCCTGGTCTGCCAGCAGCCAGCGGGGGCCATTTTCGGCGAACAGGGCCACCACCTCCCCCGGCCGTACCCCCAGGGCCGCAAAGCCGGCGGCAGCTGTCTCGATGCCTTGGTGCAGTTGGCGAAAGCTGAGCCGCACCGCCGGGCGGGCGTGGGGGGCGTCCAGGGCCGGGGAATCTCCGTAAAGCCCCGCCAGGGGCTCCCAGAGTTGCTCCAGGCCGCTGATACCACTCCAGTCGCTGCGCTGGGCCAGGGCCTGGCGGTCCGCAGCGGTGGTGGGCCAGGGGATCTCGGCGGGGCTGGCGGCAGACACGGGAGCACGCGACACTCGCCCCAGGCTTACCACCCCTGCAGCTGTTCCTGGGGCTCCGGGGCCCTCAGGACAAGGCCAAAGCGATCGGCAAACACCTCCAGCAGCCGTGGCGCCACGGCGGCGGCGGAGAGCTGGGGCCGCCAGTCGAGCAGTCGCCCCACCGGCCGATCGGCCAGACCGCAGGGCACCACCTGGGAGAAGCCAGCCAAATCGCAGTCCACATTCAGGGCCAGGCCGTGCTGGCTGATCCAGCGCTTGGCCCCCACGCCGATGGCCGCCAGCTTGTGCCCCTCCAGCCAGACGCCGGTGAGGCCGGCCAGCCGTTCGGCGGCCAGGCCGTATTCGGCCAGCAGATCAATGACCACCTGTTCCAATTGCCGCAGGTATAGGTGCAGATCAGCGCCATGGCGCTGCAGGTTCAGCACCGGGTAGAGCACCAGCTGGCCCGGGCAGTGGTGGGTAACCTCGCCGCCCCGGTCGATGCGGTGCAGGGGCAGGGGTGGATTGGCGGCATCAAAGCGCAAAAAGCCTGGGTCGGCGCCACGGCCGAGGGTGTAGCAGGGCTCGTGCTGCAACAGGATTACGGCATCGGGGCCTTCTGGTTGCAGCAAAAGCCGCTGCTGCAGCTGCCGCTGGGCATGCCAGCCCCGCTCGAACGGCACCAGCCGCTCGAATTCAAAAAGGATTGCATCGAGCTGAGAACCCACGGACAAGTTTCCCTAGCGTTGGAGGGCCACTGCACCGGAGGCGGTTGCCATCTGATGAAACTGCTCATCCACGGCCGCAATCTTGACGTGACCCCGGCGATCCGGGAATACACCGAAACCAAGCTCACCCGCGCCATCACCAACCACGAAGGCCTGGTCAAGGAAGCTGATGTGCACTTGTCTGTGGCTCGCAACCCGAGCGTGCCCCAGCAAATTGTCGAGGTCACGATGTATGCCAACGGCACCGTTATACGCGCCCAGGAGAGAAGCGAAAATCTCTACGCCAGCATCGATCTGGTGGCCAATAAATTAACTCGCCAGTTGAATCGCTATAAGGAGCGCCTGCTGGATTCCCAGCAGGGGCCCGTGCATCGCTCGGCCCGCGATGAGGAGCTGGGGGCCGCCAGCCTGCCGCCACCTGGCGCCAGCCTCACCGATGGGCTGCAAGCGGAGCTGCCCAGCCCCGGCGTGCGGCGCAAGTATTTCGATATGCCAGCGATGAGCCTCGATGATGCCCTGCATCAATTGGATCTGATCGACCATGATTTTTATGTTTTCCGCGATAAAGAAACCAACCAATTGCAGGTGGCCTATCGCCGCAATCATGGTGGCTTCGGTGTGATTCAGGCCAAGGCGTGAGCCAAGACCTCCCCGACCTGGCCCCCCTGATCGACCATGCCCTGCTGGATCCCCACCAGGGCAGCCAGGCGATCCTGCGCTGCTGCGACGAGGCCCGCCACTTCGGTTTTGCCGGCGTCTGCGTCGCCTCCCGCTGGCTGGCGCTGGCCCGGGAACGGCTGCCGCTCCAGGGCGCTGGCAGGGGGGCCAGCCCCCTGTTGATCGGCGTGGTGGGCTTCCCCTTCGGGGCGGTGCCAGCGGCGATCAAGCGGGCCGAGGCGGAGGCAGCAGCAGCAGCCGGCGCCGACGAACTTGATGTGGTTCCCGATTTCGGTGCCCTCGCCGACCGGGACAGCGCCAGCCTCCAGGCCGATCTGGCGCCCATCTGCGAGCTGGGCCTGCCGGTGAAGGTGATCCTGGAGGTGGGCCGCCTCGACCCGGAGGCCCTGGCCTTGCTGGTGGAGGTGAGCATCGATGTGGGCGCCCGCTTCCTCAAGACCGGCAGCGGCTACGGGGCGCCGGTCACCGCCGAGCAGGTGAGCCAGCTGTGCGGCCTGGCCCGGGGTCGGGCCGCCGTGAAGGCCTCCGGTGGCATCGCCGATTTGGAGCAGGCCTATGGGCTGGTGGCGGCGGGGGCGATCAGGTTGGGCACCAGCCGCGGCGTCGCCCTGATCCAGGCGCTGCGCTCCCGTGCCTGATTGGCGGCTGCAGGGATTGGCGCTCAGCTGCAGGCCCCTGGGGGAACAGGATCGGCTGCTCACCCTGCTCAGCGACGCCGAGGGCATCACCCGCCTGGCGGTGCCAGGGGCGCGCCGGCCGAACAGCAGCCTGGCGGCGGCGGTGCCCCTGGCCCAGCTGCAACTGCAGGTGGGCGGCAAAGTTGGCGGGCTGGCGCGGGTGCGGCAGCTGCGGGTGTTGCGCAACTACGCCCCGCTGGCCGAACGGCTGGAGAGCCTGGCGGCAGCCCAGGCCCTGGCGGAGCTGAGCCTGGCCATGGTGCCGGTGGGCAATCCGGTGGAGGGCTTGCTGGGCAACCTCACCATGCAGCTGGGCCGGCTGGAGCAGCTGGTTCAAGACAAGGGAGCCAATGCCGAGCTGTTGGCCATCGCCGTGCAGGGGGCGGTGCACCAGTTGGCCCTGGGGGGCTTTGCCCTGCCCCTGGCCAGCTGCGCCCGCAGCGGTGAACCCCTGGCACCCCCCCTGGGGGACTGGCAATGGCGCTGCAGTTTGCTGCCGGAGGAGGGGCTGGTGATCGGCGCGGTGCCGGGCTGCCAGCTGGCGCTGAACGCTTCCGAATTGGCGCTGCTGCAGCGGTTGTTGCGGCCGGTGCTGCCAAGGCGCCGCGATGGGGAGCTGATGGGGCCGCCGGCGGTGTGGTTGCGGTTGCTGGATCTGGTGGAGCTGTGGTGCGAATACCACCTGGAACGGCCGCCCCGGGCCTTCCGGCTGCTGCGCAGTGGCTTCCTGCCTGAAGCATCATGACCGGGTCAGGAAAAGGACGGCAGCGCTTGAGC
Organism: Cyanobacteriota bacterium; assembly: GCA_947463165.1. Taxonomy (GTDB): domain Bacteria; phylum Cyanobacteriota; class Cyanobacteriia; order PCC-6307; family Cyanobiaceae; genus UBA5018. The sequence goes on along the minus strand of CANHSW010000092.1, from coordinate 3,850 downwards.
AATAGCCAGGAAACCAGCGGTTTCCAGCCCAGGGGTGCCACGGGTCTGCCGGGGGTGCTGGCACTACCGGACTTCCGCCGGCTGTGGATCGGCCAGATCTTTTCGCAACTGGCCGACAAGTTTTACATCGTGTTGATGGTGTATCTGATCGCCCAGACCTGGGTGGGCAGCACACCGGAGGCCAATCCAGCCCTGGCCGAGGCGGCCAGCGCCATGCGCCTGGAGCTGCCGGAAAACCGGGCTCAGATGATCACCCTGCTGGCCACCGGAATTTATGTGGCCAACACGATCCCGGCGATGCTGCTGGGCACGGTGGCGGGGGCCTGGGCCGATCGCTGGCCCAAGCGGGGCGTGATGGTGGCCTCCAACGGCCTGCGGGCCCTGCTGGTGATGCTGGCGCCGCTGTGTTTGCTGGAGGGCCCCAGCTGGCTGGGGCTCAGCTGGGGCTACTGGGGCCTGGTGGCGATGACCTTTATGGAGTCGGTGCTCACCCAGTTCTTCGCGCCGGCGGAGCAGGCGGCGATGCCGCTGCTGGTGCCGGGAGAGTTGCTGTTACCGGCCAATTCGCTGTATCAGGCCACCAGCATGGCGGCCACGATTTTGGGTTTTGCCCTGGGGGATCCGGTGCTGCGGCTGCTGCACAAGCTGTTGGCGGCCATCGGCATCGGCGGTGGCGAATTTTTGCTACTGCCCTTTTGTTACGGCATGGCGGCGCTGGTAATCAGCAGCCTGCAGCTGCAGGAGCCACCCCGCCAGCCCCGCAGCTCCAGCCTCTGGCAGGAAATCGGCGAGGGTGTGCAGGTGCTGCGCGAACGCCCGAGCGTGCGCAACGCCATGCTGCATCTGGTGCTGCTCTACAGCCTGCTGGCGGCGCTTTATGTGCTGGCGATCAGCCTGGCCGCTTCGATCGCCTCCCTGGGGCCCACCCGCTTTGGCACCCTGCTGGCGATGAGCGGTTTGGGGCTGGCGGCCGGCGCCCTGGCAGTGGCGCAACTGGGCCATCGCTTCCACCGCCGCCACCTGGCGAGCGCCGGTTTGGCCACGATCGCCTGCAGTTTGGTGCTGCTTGGCCAGCTGAGGGGCAACCTCAGCGGCACCCTGCTGCTCTGCGTGGTGTTGGGGGTGGGCGCTTCGCTGCTGGCGATTCCAGCCCAAACCACCATCCAAGAGGACACGCCGGAGGACCAGCGGGGCAAGGTGTTCGGGCTGCAGAACAACCTGATCAACATCGCCTTGAGCCTGCCTCTGGTGCTGGCCGGCACGCTGGTGAGTAGCTACGGCCTGCTGCCGGTGCTATGGACCCTGGCCGGCATCGCCCTGCTGGCGGCCCTGGCGGAGAAGCCCTGGCAGCGCAGTTAGCCGCTGTTAGCTTTGGCTCACGCAACTGAACACCAGTCCTGGTGGTCCATCTGGTGACCCACATCGCCTGGCTAGGTAAAAAATCTCCCTTTTGCGGCAACGTCACCTACGGGCTCACGATCACCGAGGCGTTGCGCAACCGCGGTCATCGGATCAGTTTTATCCACTTCGATACGCCGGCCAGCTTCCCCCTGCGCCGCGACGACTCGGATAACCCATTCATGCCATGGCAAACCGCCAGCCCGGCGGCGGCGGCCGTAAGCACCAATGCTGCCACCGCTGCCCTCAGCGGCGCCAACTCCCAGGTAGCTGTCAACTTCCAGGCCCACACCAGCTCCCAAGCCGCTGCCAGTGCCCGGGCCAGCGCCAATTTTCTGAGCGGTACCAACTCCCGGGCCACGGCCAGTGCCCAAACCGGTGTCGATGCTCCGCAAACCGCCGAGGCGCTAGCCAATCCCGAGGTGGCCCTCACCTACCTGATGAAGAGTCAGGTTTACACGGTGCCTGCCCCCGGTGCCCAGCGGGAGCTGCGGGAGTCGCTGGAGCGGCTGCGGCCCGATGTGGTGCACGCCAGCCTCACCCTCTCGCCTTTGGATTTCCTGCTGCCGGATCTATGCGAGCAACTGGGCTTGCCGCTGGTGGCCACCTTCCATCCAGCCTTCGACGCAGGCCTGCGCAACCTCACCGCCGGCACCACCCAGCTGATGTATCAGCTATACGCCCCCTCCCTGGCCCACTACGACCGGGTGATTGTGTTTTCCGAGCTACAGGCGGAGCTACTGAATCGGCTGGGGGTGAAGGAAAACCGGCTGGCGGTGATTCCCAATGGCGTAGATCCCCAGCAATGGGCGCCGGCCGGCCAAGACCAGCCCTCGGTAAGCCAGGAACTAGCTGCCCTGCAGCGCCAGTTTGGCAATGAGCGGATATTTTTGTATATGGGCCGCATCGCTCCCGAAAAAAATGTGGAGGCGTTACTAAAAGCCTGGCGGCTGGTGCAGCTGCCGGGCTGCCGCCTGGTGGTGGTGGGCGATGGAACGATGCGTCAACAGTTGATGCAGAGCTTTGGAGAAGAAGACCGGGTGCTCTGGTGGGGCCATGAGCCGGATCGCCTGCGGCGGCTGGCGCTATTGCAATTGGCAGAAGTATTTATTTTGCCCTCGCTGGTGGAGGGGCTGAGCCTGGCGCTGCTGGAGGCGATGGCCAGCGGCACGGCCTGCATCGCCACCGATGCCGGCGCCGATGGCGAGGTGCTGGAGGGGGGCGCCGGCATCGTGATCAGCACCCAGGCGGTCACCACCCAACTGCGCACCCTGCTGCCACTGCTACGCGACCAACCGGTACTCAGCGCCGAACTGGGCCGCCGCGCCCGGGAGAGAGTGCTGGAGCGCTATAGCCTCAGCCACAACATCGACGCCCTGGAAAAGCTCTACGGCCAGTTACTGCATCCTGGTGAGCTGGTGGGGTGAGGGCTGTTTTGTGGCGGCTGTTAGGGCGTAGTGGGGGTTGATTGGGGGGTGTTTTGGCTAGAGGGGGGCTATTGGGTGGTGGCTGGGGCGAGCCGCTCGACCAGGACAGCATTATAGATTGTGGAGTGACGAAGTATGGCTTCCTAAGAAAGTCAAAAGCTTGCGGTACATGGTATTTGGGCTTGCATGATGCCAATGCATTGCGCTGTAAGCTTAAGCAGTCTTACAGCGAGACTCACCTGAGATATTACAAACATCGCAAAACGAACGAAAACCTGACTCCTGCAAGTCAATAATTAACAGGCCTCAAATGCCTGGGCTAATGGTTTGCACACTGACAAGCGTTGCGAATAATTCAACCCAGCTGGATGCCGATTATACTAAACCTGATTACTCCGACTTCAATTATACAATAACCATATGCGTCGCGGAAAGAGGTACTGAAACCATTAAAGGCAACGAATCACTATTCGGACACATGTGGTTTGAATTGGATGACGGCAAAGGAGGTTTTTTTAGCTATGGATGGGGTCCAGTAGTTGATGGCGCACCCTTAACGACAGGAGTTATCAGCAAAAACGATCACATCTATTATTTAGGAGACTACTATTCACGTACTATCCCAATCACCTCAGAACAATATGCCGCAATGAAAAACTTTGGAGGCAATCCATCTACATATGGATTTTCAATTGGTTACAATGGATTAACCAATAGCTGCATTGACTTTGTCTGGAAAGCACTGGAAGCAGGCAATCTTAATCCCGGCAAATTTGAGGGCGATTTAATGCCAAGCTGGAATATAAATAATGTAAATAATATAGTCAATCCTTGCGTCGACTCCGATGCCGAGCATGATATTGACCCAGGCATTGACTTTGGTATTGACCTTGATATTGATTCCGATATCGATTCCGACACCAATACTGACACCAATACTGACACCAATCCTGGCATTAATCCTGGCATTAATCCTGATATTGACCCATCGCCCCCTCTCGGCAGCATTGGCAATCCCATAGAGC
>CANHSW010000091.1 GCA_947463165.1 Cyanobacteriota bacterium | reverse complement strand
CTGTCGCGGGAGCGGATTCGTCGTCTGCTGCGGGAGCGAGCCCGGGCCCCCTTCCTCGACCTGGCCGAGCTACAGCAGCGGTTGCAATTGCCGCCGGAGCTGGTGGAAAACTGGATCGGCCGGGTGCGCTTCGGGCAGGGACCCTGCGGCCCGGTGCTGCCCTCCACCAATCGCCGCTCCTAAACCTTGCGCCAAGGCGATCTGTTTTCCGGCTTGCAGCCGGCCAGCTCAAACACCAGCGCCGCAGGCGGCGAGTTGCCGCTGCTCGCCCACCAATTGCTGGCCTGGCAGCGACTGGTGGCCAGCCACCAGGGGCCCCTGTTCGCCGGTGGTCCCGGCCAAGCTCCGCAGGCAAGCCTGTTTGATCTCACCAGCCCATCCGCCGAGGCCCAGGCGGCGGCTTTTGATCCGCTGGCGCTGCAACCCCAGCCGCTGAGCTTTTGGCGCTGGCCCCAGGCGCCCCAGGGCGGAGCGGCCATCTACCTGGTGATCGATCGCCCGCCGGCACTCGATCAACCCCTGTTGCTCTACGTGGGCGAAACCGGCCGGGCCGATCGGCGCTGGAAGGGGGAGCACGACTGCAAGCGCTACTTAACGGCCTATGGCGAGGCCCTGGCCAAGGCCGCCCTGGAGGGCAGGCCCAGCATCCGCTTCTGGCTGGACGTGCCAGCCGCCATCCAGCCCAGGCGGGCCCTGGAGCAGGCCCTGATTCGGCGCTGGCTACCGCCCTTCAACAAGGAAACCCGCCAGCGCTGGGCCACGCCGTTCACCGCCGAACTCGACTTGGAGTAGGGAGAGCGGGGGGCAGCCTGGCTAGCATCAAACCCAAATAAAGGCCCGGTGCATGGAGATTCGCTGCCTTCCCCAAGACCTCACTGCGGCACTGGGGAGCTGGAGCGACCAGGCCCTGGCCGTGGGTCTATTCGCCGGTGGCGAAGACGCGCCCGCTGACCACCCGCTGCTGCAGGCCCTCACCGATCGCTACGGCCCCGAGTTGCTGGCGCGGCTAGCCCAGCGGCGCTTCAAGGGGCAACTGGGGGAGGCCGCCTGTCTGGAACTGCTGGGGGAGCTGCCCGGCAGTGTGATTTTGGTGGGTTTGGGCGATCCGGCCAGTTTCGCTATTTCATCCCTGCGCGCCGCCGCCGCCAGCGCCGCCACGACGGCCCTGGCCGCCGGCTGCACCAGCTTGGGCCTGGCCATGCCGCTTGAGGGGATCGAGGGCGCCACGGCGGCGGCGGCCCTGGGCCAAGCCGTGCGGTTGGCCACCTACAGCGACCAGCGCTTCAAGAGTGAGCCAGATCAAACGAAGCCCCGGCTGTCGCACCTCACCCTGGTGGGTCTGCAGCAGCAGGCGGCCGCCGGGCTGGCTGGCATAGACGCCATCTGCGCCGGCGTTGAACTGGCCCGGGAGCTGGTGGCGGCGCCGCCCAATGTGGCCAACCCCCAGCACCTGGCGGACACCGCCGCCCAGATCGCCAGCCATCACAACCTGGAGCTGAAATTGCTGGAGCGCGACGACTGCGCCGCATTGGCGATGGGCGCCTACCTGGCTGTGGCCCAGGGGTCGTCGCTGCCGCCCAAGTTCATCCACTTGATCTATCGCCCCAAGGGCCCGGTGACCCGCAGGGTGGCCCTGGTGGGCAAGGGCCTCACCTTCGATTCCGGCGGTTACAACCTCAAAACGGCCGGCTCCCAGATCGAGATGATGAAATACGACATGGGCGGCAGCGCGGCGGTGCTGGGCACCGCCCGGGCCATCGGCCAGATCCAGCCGGAGGGGCTGGAGCTGCACGTGATCGTGGCGGCCTGCGAAAACATGATCAATGGCGATGCGGTGCATCCCGGCGACATCGTTACCGCCTCAAATGGCAAGACGATCGAGATCAACAACACCGACGCAGAAGGCCGCCTCACCCTGGCCGATGCCCTGGTCTATGCCTGTCGCTTGGAACCGGATGTGGTGGTAGACCTGGCCACCCTTACCGGTGCCTGTGTGATCGCCCTGGGGGAGGAGATTGCCGGTCTTTGGTCGAGCAGCGATGGCTTGGCGGAGGCGCTGTTGCAAGCCGCCAGCAGCGGCGGCGAAGAACTCTGGCGCATGCCCCTGCGCAAGTCCTACAAGCAGGGGCTCAAGAGCCAATTCGCCGACATGAAAAACACCGGTCCCAGGCCCGGGGGCTCGATCACCGCAGCCCTGTTTCTGCAGGATTTTGTTAGCAAGGATCTGCCCTGGGCCCACCTGGACATCGCCGGCACCGTTTGGAGCGACAAGGGCCGTGGCAGCGAACCCGCCGGCGCCACCGGCTTCGGGGTGCGCACCTTGGTTAATTGGCTGATAGCCGGTGCCCCCTGCCAAGTTGGCGCCTAGGTTGAGACTCAGCTAGGGGTGCGCCGATGGCTGTCAAAAAAATCCGCTGGTACGTAAAGGCCCAACTCGGTGTATTGATGTTGCCGGCTGGTCTCTGCCTGTTTGGCGAAGCGGTTATCCGCAGGGGCATGGAGCAGCTGGCCTCCAGCGCCCAGCTGGCCGCCGCCAATGGCGATTCCCTATCACTAAACCTGCTGCGGGCCCCTGGTCCCTGGTTCTGGTACGGCAGTTTTGGCCTGATCCTGATCACTGGAGGCGTGGGCCTGATGATCGAAAGTGGGCTGCTGCGGGGCTACCCCGGCCGCCAGTAATTTTTGAATTAGACACACTCTAGAAAGCTGCTATTTCAATTCAAAGATCCTGACACCCTGGGCTATGGAGGGGCGCTTTGCCAGCTGCCCAGGGTTTAGTGGTGGCAACTCCTGTATTGATCCGAAGTTGCGAGGGGGTCTATAGCTCCGTGCATGGGAGGGGCTTCGTGCATGGGAGGAGCTCTCTTGCTTACTGGCCCATTGGCCTTTGCCCTTGGGCTTTGGCGCCTTTGGCTTGGGCTCAGGCGGCTCCCACAACACTTCGCTGCCGCTTGGCGAGGGCGGCGGGGAGCTCTGCTGGCCGCAGGTTGGCCAGCAACTGATCTGGGGATTCCAGGGCGTGGATCTGCCAGCGGGCCCGCTCGGTGCAGAGCGGCAGCAGGCGATCCAGGTCGTCGGCGGCATGCTTGGGGCTGGAGTAGGGACCGATGTGCCTGGTCTGCAGACCGTCGCGAATTGTCAGCAGATACATACGCCGCTGGGATAGAGGCGAATCCACACTAAGCCTGCCGCCTAGCGGTTTCGCGCAGCAAAAGCGTTGCTGATACGGCCCAAATAGACAAGAGCGTCCTTGAAATCTTAAGGATTTCCTCGGATTTCCCCGGCGCTAGGGCTAGGAGTTGGGATTACTGGCGGGAATATTGGCATCGGCTTTTGTCGAACCCCACACCTGCTGGAGGCGGCGATCCCGGCCGCAGGACCAGCGGTAGTACCCGTAGCGGGCCCCATGGCGCTCCGCATAGTTTTGGTGGTACTCCTCGGCTGGCCAGAACCGCTGCAGCGGTTTGATCTGCACAGCCAGCGCCGATTTGGCCCGGCCCAGCTGCTTGGCGATGGCCACTGCACTGGCCTGGGCCTGCAGGGCCTGCTGCTGGCCATTGGTGAAAATCACCGGGCGGTAGGAATCGCCCCGGTCACAAAACTGACCGCCGCCATCTAAGGGATCGATATTGCGCCAATAGGCCTTGAGCAGGGTCGCATAGCTGAGCCGATCGGGATCAAAGCGCACCCGCACGCTCTCTTGATGGCCCGTGCCCCCCGCCGATACTCGCTGATAGCTGGGATTGGCCAATTTGCCGCCGCTATAGCCGCTCTCCGCTGATAACACGCCAGGCAGGATCTCTAAATCGTGTTCCAGACACCAGAAGCAGCCTCCAGCGAACACAGCTTCCTGGGTCGGCGCCGCCATCGCCGGCAGGGGCCCGAGCAACAAAACCAGAAAAGCAGCCAGCAAGGGGGTTGCTAGCCAGCCAAAAAGGGTGGGGCCGCTGCTTGCTGAGCCGGCCCTGACCGCCGGAGTTGACCTAGTGATCTGTTCAGCCATTGCCGCCTGCGGTTACCACCAGATCCAGGATGGCAGAGGCGGCCCGGTTGGTGACCCCGGGCTCACCCAAGGCGCGGCGCAACCTTTGATAGCCCTCCAACATGCGCTGGCGGGCGGCACTGGTGGGATCGAGGAGCGGTGCGGCCTCAGCCACGATTGCCTCGGAGCTGAGTTGATCCTGTAGCAGTTCCGGCACCAGCCGCTCATTCAGCACCAAATTCACCGGCGAGATATGGGGCACGTTGAAGCGCAGCAGGCGTTTGGCCACAAAGGCCGTGACCCGGCTTACCCGGTAGACCACCACCTGGGGGACCCCCCGCAGCGCCAACTCCAGATTGGCCGTGCCCGACTTGGCGAGCGCCAGATCGGCAGCGGCGCAGAGGTCGGGTTTGAGCCGGTCGGCGTCGCCGGCCGCAATGATCCGCGCTCTGACCCCAGCTTTCGTAAGTACGGCGCCGAGTTCGGCCTCAAAGCCGCTCAGACCCGAAGGTACCAGCACCTCCAGCTGTGGCTGGCGGCGCTGCAGCTCGGCCACCGCCGCCGCCATGGCCGGCAACAAATAGCGCAGCTCTTGGCGCCGCGAGGCCGGCAATAGCAGCAGTACCGGTACCTCGGCAGCCAGTCCCAGGCGCTGGCGGGCCTGGTCGCGGCTGGGCAGCTCGGCCAGGGTGTCCAGCAGGGGATGACCCACCCAGGTAACGGCGGCGCCGCGCTCGCCGTAAAAACGGGCTTCCTCCGGGAAGATCGCCAAAATCCTGTCGCTAAAGCCGATCAGCCTTGTGGTGCCCCCATCCCCCAGGCTGAATGCCCATTCCTGGGGCGCTATGTAATAGGTGATCGGTACCTGGGGATAGAGACTCTTGAGGCGCAGGCCCAGGTTGATATTGGCGCCCATGTAGTCGATCAGCACCACGCCATCGGGGGGATTGCTGGCCAGCCAGCGGCGCAGCTGCCGCTGCAACTTCAGCGTTGGCAGGATCAGGGGCAGGGCCTCCCACAGGCCGATTGCCCCCATCGATGCGGTGTCGGCGATCAGCTGCGCGCCGGCCTGGCGCATCCGCTCCCCCCCCAGGGCCACCAGCTCCAGGCTCAGGCCCCGCTGGCTGGCTTCGCCGCGCAGAGCTCGAATCAACAGACTGCCCTGCAGATCCCCGGACACTTCACCGGTACTTACCAGCAGGCGCACCATCAGCGCTGGGCGGGTAGGGGACCGCGGCGTCCCGGACCGGTGGAGGCCTCCAGGAAGGCCACCAACTGTTCGCCGGCTTCCAACAAATCCAGCTGGCGGGCAGCGGCCAGGGCTGAGGCCATCACCCGATCGCTGCGGTAGAGGAGGGTCCAGAGTTGCTGCAGCTGGCGCAGCTGGGCGCCGTCGTCGAGATCGGCCAGACCACTGCGGCGAATACCCAGGCGATTCAGGCCCCGCAGCCGGCCGGGATGGCCCTCCACCATGGTGAAGGGGGGCACGTCGCGGTCGATGCGGCTCATGCCACCCAACATCGCCATGCTGCCTATGTGCACAAACTGGTGAATGCCGAGCACACCGCCGATCACGGCCCGATCACCGATCACCACATGGCCAGCTACGGCTACGCCGTTGGCGATCACGATGCGATCACCCAGCTGGCAGTTGTGGCCGATGTGGCTATAGGCCATCAGCAGATTGGAGTTGCCCAATCGGGTTTGTTCCTGGCCTGAGGTGGCCCGATTGATGGTGACGCACTCGCGAATGCTGTTGTCGTCGCCGATCACCACCTCGGTGGGATCACCGGCGTACTTGAGATCCTGGGGATCAAGACCGATGCAGGCCCCGGGAAAAACCCTGTTGCGCCTACCCATCCGCACCACCCCATCAATCACCACATGAGGGCCGATGCGGCAGCCTTCGCCGAGTTCGACGCCCGCGCCGATCACGGCATAGGGACCGATCTCCACATCAGCGCCCAGGCGGGCGCCCGGATCGACCACTGCCGTGGGATGAATCTTGATGGCCATTGCTGAGCTGCCCATCCTTTCAGTCCACCAGGGAGAACAGCAGTTCCCCGGCACAGACCAGTTGACCATCAACGCTGGCCTCGGCATGGACCTTGCCAAAGCGGCGGCGCTTGAGGCTTAACAGCTCGCAATTGATCAGCAGCTGATCTCCCGGCACCACGGGCCGACGGAAGCGCACCCCATCGATGCCGGCAAACACGAACAGGCCCTTGGGCAGATCGGGCATCTGGGTGACGATCAGGCCGCCCACCTGGGCCATGGCCTCCACGATCAACACGCCGGGCATCAGCGGCCTACCAGGGAAATGGCCCTGGAACTGGGGTTCGTTGAGGGTGACGTTCTTGATCGCCACCGCCCGCTTGCCGGGCTCGTGCTCCAGCACCCGATCCACCAGCGCGAAGGGATAGCGATGGGGCAGGAGTCCCTGGATTTGCTCGCTGGAGAGCAGGGGCACTAGGGGGGAGGGGGCGCTGGTGGACAAGGAAACAGGAAATGGATGACGGTCGGGCTTAGCTGGCAAAGCCACCTGGGACAGGGGGCTGACCACCAGCGTCTTTGCTTGCGAGGGCAGCTGCCAGGGCCGTGTGCAGGCCGTGGGAACCGCGATAGGCGAACACCTGGGCCTGGGGCAAGCCTGCCAGGGCCAAGTCCCCCAGCAGATCCAGCAGCTTATGGCGAACTGGTTCGTCGACAAAGCGCAGTGGTGGATTCAGCCAGTGATCTCCGTCGCAAACCAGGGCATTGTCCAGGGCGCCACCTTGAATCAAGCCGGCCGCCCGCAGCTGCTCCACCTGCTCGCGAAAGCCAAAGGTGCGGGCCGGGGCGATCTGCTCCACGAACAGCTCTGGAGTCAATTGCAGCGAAAACAATTGCCGGCCGATCGCCGGCTGCTGAAATTCAATCGCCGCCCCGATCGATAGCTGCTCAGCAGGCAAGGCGGTGATAAAGCTGCTGCCCCGCCGCAGGGTGATCGGTTCTGTGAGGGGGGTGCCGATGGGCCGGGGCCCCATGGCCACCAGACCGGCCTCGGCGATCGCCTCCACCCAGGGCAGGGCCGAGCCATCCAGCAGCGGAATCTCCTCGCCGCTCACCCAGATCTCCGCCTGGCTGACGCCGACGCCGGCCAGGCCCGCCAATAGGTGCTCCACGGTGGCCAAACGACCGCTATCGAGCTCCAAACATGTACATAGCTGGGTGTCAAAAACCTGGGAGGGTGCCAGCCGCTGCAGGGGCTGCTGGGTTTGATCCAGGCGCCCCAGCCAGTAGCCGCTGCGCTCACTGGCCTGCAGCCGCACGCGGCCGATGGCGCCGCTATGGAGGCCTACTCCGCTGCGCTCGACGGCTTGCGCCAGGGTCCAGGCCCCGGAGTAATCACTGGGCCAGCTGGCCATCAGAATTTCCAGCCCACACCGAGGTTGAAGCGCCAATCGCCGCTGAAATCCTTGCTGGCCACCTCCAGCCGCAGGGGGCCCACCGGGGTGGTCAATATCAGGCCTGTACCCACCGAAAAACCATCTCCTGGTTTTTTCAATAAGCCACCGGGATTGCCGCTCACCTTGGCCTGGGTGCCAAAGGCGGTGCCACCATCTAAGAATAATTCACCGCTCACGATTCTAAAGATTGGGAATCTATATTCCAGGGTGGCCTCCCCAAAACTTTTGCCCACACCTAGATCACAATCATAATAACCGCGCACCGAGTTGGCGCCGCCTAAGCAGAAGGCCTCATAGCTGGGCATATTGCCGATGTTGGAGCCCGCGGTTACCTGGAAGGCCAGGGCCTGCTTGCAGTCAGCTTCTTCACCCTTTTTGGGCCGACATCCCTTATAGATCTTTAGCCAATTAACGGGAATATACTGGGTAAAACTGCCCCGGAGACGATTGAAGGTGGGGGAATCCTGGCCTACGGAGATGAACTGTTCTGTGCCGAGGCTGAGGAAGTTGCCCGCAGTGGGATT
>CANHSW010000090.1 GCA_947463165.1 Cyanobacteriota bacterium | reverse complement strand
GGCAGATTAGTCAGTCGGTCGGTCGGTAATGATTGAATTGCAATTGAAAATGATTGAATTGCAATCGAAGTGAGCTGAACTATCGATCGAGCCCAATCGGAATGATCAAGCCTTGTTGGTGCGGGCCTGGGCCTGTTGCCAGGCGGCGGTGAAGCTGTCTAGTTTTGCCTCAATCGTGTAGGGCTGTCCGATGGCATCGGCAATTGCTTCAGTGGTTTTGAGACCATTGCCAGTGATGTAGGCCACTGTGCATTCATCTGGATTGATCTTGCCCTGCTCCACCAGTTTCTTGAGCACGGCAATTGTGGTGCCGCCGGCGGTCTCGGTGAACACCCCCTCGGTTTCGGCCAATAGCTTGATGCCATCGATGATCTCGGCATCACTCACGGCCGCAATGCTGCCGTTGGTGCGATTGGCGATATCAATGGCATAGGGGCCATCGGCTGGATTGCCAATGGCAATCGATTTGGCAATGGTATTGGGCTTAACAGGGGTAATGAAATCCCGTCCTTCTGCGAATGCCTGGGCAATCGGTGAGCAGCCTTCGGCTTGGGCACCGCTAAAGCGCACGGGCTTCTCGTCCACCAGGCCCACTTTGATGAACTCGTCAAAACCCTTGCGGATCTTGGTGAACAAAGAACCGGAGGCCAGGGGGGCCACGATGTGGTCGGGCAGTTGCCAGCCGAGCTGTTCAATCACCTCGTAGCCGAGGGTCTTCGAACCCTCCGAGTAATAAGGGCGGAGATTGATGTTGACAAATCCCCAGCCATAGGTGTTGGCAACTTCCGAACAAAGCCGATTTACCTGGTCGTAGTTGCCCTTAACCGCCATCAGCGTGGGGTTGTAGATCAAAGTGCCAAGCACCTTGCCCAACTCCAGGTCGCTGGGGATGAACACACAGCAGTCGAGACCAGCGTGGGCCGCAATGGCGGCGGTGGAATTGGCCAGATTGCCGGTTGAAGCGCAGCTCACCGTGGTGAAGCCCAGTTCGCGGGCCCTGGTCAGGGCGACAGACACCACCCGGTCCTTGAAGGACAGGGTGGGCATGTTGACGCCGTCATTTTTGATATAGAGCTCCCGCAGCCCCAGGCGGCGCGCCAGGTTGTTGGCCTTCAGCAGCGGGGTGAAGCCGGTGCCCACGTCGATGGGGTCACCTTCGATTGGCAGGAATTCCCGGTAGCGCCAGATAGAGGCGGGTCCAGCTTCGATGGTGGCTCGGCTGACCCGGCTACGAATCATTTCATAGTCGTAGACCACCTCCAGCGGGCCAAAGCAGACGTCTTCACAGACGTGGCTGGCGGTGGCCTTGTAGGCATGGCCGCATTCCTTGCAGCGCAGGCCGGTGAAGGTGGAGCGGGAGAGAGTTGCCGTCACGGTCGCGCCCAGCGATCAGTTGAGGCTAACAGCGCCGACCAGCCCTGATCCAGAAATCCCGACCATTGAGATCGGAATTAATTTCGAACAGTCGCTGCCTAGCCTTGGCCTGTGAATGAACGCCTGCCACTGTTGGCCTCCCGCTCGCTGCGAGCGCTGCAGCTGTTGGCCGTGGCTGGCGGTTTGCTGTTGCTGGTGCTGGCCGCCTCGCGCCTGACGATCGAATGGTTCTGGTTCGCTGAATTTCGCGCCCAGTCGATGGTGCTGCGCCGCTGGTTGCTGCAGCTCGGCGCCTTTGTGGTGGTGATGGGCCTGGGGGTGCCCCTGCAATTGCAGCAACTACAGCGCTGCTGGAGGCTGCGCCAGCAGCAAGGCAGCAAGCAGATACCGCCAGCTCCTTTGCTGAGGTTGGGCCAGGGGCCGTTACTGGCGGTGCTGGCGCTACTGCTGCTGCTGTTGGCCGCCGCTCTCACCTACTTGATGGTGCAGGCCAGGGATTTGATCTCCGCCCCCTTCAGTGGTCAGGTGATCAGCGGCATCCCGGTGCTGGCAGACCTGCCGCCCGGGCTGTTGCTGGGGTTGGCCCTGGGTTTGCTGCCACCGTTGCTGCTCTACCCGCTCACCACCCTGCGCATCACCTTGGCGACCGCCCTGGCGGGGTCGGCCACGGCCTTGGCCCGGGGTTGGAGTTTATGGCTGCCCGCCCTGCTGGCGGTGCCCTTTGGCAGGGCAGATCCGCTTACCGGCGTGGATTTGAGCTTCACGGTGCTGCAACTGCCGGCCCTGCACCTGTTCCTCAGCGTGCTCGGAGCCCAGGCGGTGGTGGGTTTGGCAGCTTGTCTTTGGCTCACCCTCAGCGAGGGCAGCAGCCTCAGCGAGCTGGCCTATCCGGGCCTTAGCCGCGACCAGCAGCGGTTGCTGCAGCCGCAGCTGGCGGTGTTGGCGGTGGTGATGGCGATCAGCAATGCCCTGGCCCCCTGGGACTTGATGGTGCTGGGCAGCGGGGTGGCCAGCGGTGCCGGCTGGGTGGATCTGCATGTGCGCCTGCCCCTGAGGCTGGCGCTGGCTGCCCTGTTGGCGATCACGGCCCTGGGGCTTTTGGTGCCCCTGCCGCGTCACTGGTTGCGGCGGGTAGCTCTAGTGCCGCTGGCCAGCACAACTTTGCTGGTGCCCCTGGTGGAGTTGATCTTCGCTCCTCTGGTGCAGAGAATTTGGGTGCAACCGCGGGAGCTGGCCCTAGAAACCGTCTATCTGAAGCGCAGTATTGAGGCCACCCGCCACGCCTTTGGCCTCCAGGCGATGCGGGTGAGCACGCTGCAGCCCAGCCAGCGGCTAAGGGCTAAGGATTTAGCGCAGGCTGCCGGCACGGTGGCCAATATTCGGCTCTGGGACAGCCAGCCGCTGCTGGCTACCAATCGGCAGCTGCAACAACTACGCCTCTATTACCGGTTTGCCTCGGCGGCTGTGGATCGCTATCCCCTGTCGGCGGATCCGGCCCGCACGGGATCGCAGCAGGTGCTGATCTCAGCCCGCGAACTAGATACCTCCAGCCTGCCCAAGGGCTCGGCCACCTGGCTGAACCGCCATCTGGTCTTTACCCATGGCTATGGCTTCACAGTCTCGACCGTGAATGCCGCCGGGCCCGATGGACTACCACTGTATTTCGTGAAAGACCTGGGCCGTAGCGGCAAGGTGCAGGGCATTGGCCAGCTCGGTATTAGTGACGCCCAGGTAAAGAAGATGCTGCCGGTGGGCAGACCAAGGCTCTATTTCTCCTCAGCCCCCGCCCCCTACGCCATAGCCCCATCGCAAGTGCGGGAGTTTGACTATCCAGATGGCGATCTAAATGTTTACTCTCGCTACGATGGAAGTGGTGGAATTTCCATAGGCTCACCGCTCCTGCGCTTGATGGCTGCAGTGTATTTAAGAGAGCCGGTCTTACTCACCAGTGGTTCGGTAAATTCCAACTCGCGTTTATTGATCCGCCGCCAGGTGAATCAGCGCCTGGCGGCACTGATGCCATTCTTGCGTTTTGAGAGCCAGCCCTATCTGGTGACAGCCCGGGTAAGTTCGGGCTCTGGCTATAATGTTAAACAACATCAATACTGGATGCTCGACGGCTTTACCACCAGTGGTAGCTATCCATACTCCGATGCTAACAAGGCGGGAATTAGATATTTTCGTAATCCGGTTAAAGCCCTGGTCGATGCCCATGACGGCAAGGTGTGGCTCTATGTGAGCGACAGTGGGGATCCGATCTTGCGCACCTGGCGGCGGGCCTTTCCTGAGTTGTTCCAGCCGCTCTCGGCGATGCCAAAGCCACTGCTTGCTCATATACAAGTTCCCCAGAGCCAGTTCAGCATTCAGGCGGAGCGGTTGCTGCGCTATCACGTAACTGATGTGCGCACCTTCTACAACGGCGACGATGTCTGGTCGATCCCTCTAGAGATTTACGGCTCCAGCAACACGCCCGTGCGTCCTTTTCATGTCACCGTGCAGTTGCCGGGCCAGAGCCGGCCGGAGTTCGTGTTGTTGTTGCCCTTTTCGCCCTTGAAGCGATCCAACATGGTGGGCTGGCTGGCAGCTCGCAATGACCCACCCTTTTACGGCCAGCTGCAGCTGGTGCGTTTCCCGCTCCAACGCCTACTGCTGGGCCCCCAGCAGGTGTCTGCTTTGATTGAGCAGGATCCCGCAATCAGCTATCAGTTTGGCCTCTGGAACAGGGTGGGCTCTCGCCTGATCCACGGCAACATGCTGATTTTACCCGTGGGCCAGGGGATCCTCTATGTGGAGCCAATTTACCTGCAATCCAAGAACAACGATATTCCCACCTTGGCGCGGGTGGTGGTGACCGACGGGGTCACCTTCGTGATGGAAAGGGATCTCAATAAGGCCCTGGCCGAGCTGGTGGCCCGTCAGCGGGGAGCAGATGCCAAACAGCCCCTAGCCGCTTCGCCAGCCGACCTGGTGCCAGCATTGCCTGATGCGTCACCCTAAATATACCAAGTATTGCCCGAAAGGCAGCAAGAATTACCCGATAATCAGCAAGCATTACCTTGAAGGAAGTAAACTATGTCCCATGGGAAGCAAGCGTTGCGCCTGGGCGAAATGCTCACCCTAAAATGACAGTTCAAAAAGGCCGATTCAAATTTATTTGAATTACTCTTCTGATCTGAGATGCTTGGCAGTGCCGCAGATGCCTGCTAGCACTGCAGATTGCTGGCATTACCGCAGGTGAATTTTAACTTGCAGGCGCTGGATGGGCTATTAACTTGGTGCCTTTCAGGGAAGAAAAGGCGGCCTTGGCCATTAAAAAGGGGCCCGATGGGCCCCGATAATGCTCAATAAGAGCTGATTTCATTAGCTGGGTTTGACCAAGTGATTTGGGTTTGACCAAATAAGCTAGCTCTTGCCAAGTCAGCTGGGCTTAACTAAATCAAATGGCTTTGACTAAATCCGGCAGAGCCGGGCCAACCGTTTGCCAATGCCGTTCTAATGATCAGGATACTGATCAGTGTCCTGATCAGGCAGCGATGGCGGTCTTGGCATCCAGGGCGCCCTTGGCGTAGAGGGCGGCGTAGTAGTTGATGTCGCGCTGCTTGATCTTGCTGGCGTTGCCGGCACACCAGAACTGCTGGTAGCGATCCAGGCACACCTGCTTCATGTAGGCCCGGGCAGGCTTGTTGAAGTGGCGGGGATCAAAATTGCTGGGATCCTTGGCGGCGGCTTCCCGAACAGCGGCGGTGAAGGCCAGGCGGTTATCGGTGTCGATATTCACCTTGCGCACGCCATTGCGGATGCCCTCCTGGATTTCCTCTACGGGCACGCCATAGGTCTCGGGGATGGCACCGCCGTACTTGTTGATCATGTCCAGCCATTCCTGGGGCACCGAAGAGGAGCCATGCATCACCAGGTGGGTGTTGGGGATGGCCTTGTGGATCTCGGCGATGCGGCTGATGGCCAGCACCTCACCGGTGGGTTTGCGGGTGAACTTGTAGGCGCCGTGGCTGGTGCCGATGGCGATGGCCAGGGCGTCCACGTTGGTCTTGGCGACGAAGTCGGCGGCTTCGGCGGGATCGGTGAGCAGCTGGGAGTGGTCGAGGGTGCCCTCGAAGCCGTGGCCGTCTTCCGCTTCACCCTGGCCGGTTTCCAAGGAACCCAGGCAGCCCAGCTCGCCTTCAACGCTCACGCCAATGGCATGGGCCACATCCACCACTTCCTTGGTGACGCGGACGTTGTACTCGTAGCTGGCGGGGGTCTTGGCGTCGGCCTCCAGGGAGCCGTCCATCATCACCGAGGTGAAGCCGTTGGCGGCGGCGCCGAAGCAGGTGGCGGGGCTGTTGCCGTGGTCCTGGTGCATCACCACCGGGATGTCGGGATAGGTTTCCACGGCGGCCAGGATCAGGTGGCGCAGGAAGCTCTCGCCGGCGTACTGACGGGCTCCGCGGGAAGCCTGCAGGATCACCGGGCTGTCGGTTTCATGGGCGGCCTCCATGATCGACTGCACCTGCTCGAGGTTGTTGACGTTGAAGGCGGGGATGCCGTAGCCGTTCTCGGCGGCGTGATCCAGCAGCAACCGAAGCGGAACGAGCGCCATGGGGACCTCTCGGGGCAGGAGATGGGACTGGCGGCGAGTTTAGTTGATGCGCAACTGGGCCCCACCGCTGCTGGGCCGGGCAGCAGTTGTTCGGCGCAACTCAGGGGCCAGCTGCGATGTGCCTATCTAAGGCCATAGCAAAAAGCCCCGCCGGAGATACCGACGGGGCAGTAAAGCTGACGGCCATGGGCCTAGAGGCAATGGATCAGTCGATCAGCTGCTGCTTGCGCAGCGCTTGAACGCTGAAGCCGTACTGCTTGGCAGCGCGGCGAGCCTGTTCGGCTTGAAGGGCCATTTGCTTGGCCATGGTGATCGACATGGAAGTGCCTCCGAGTAAATCCGGGGACGGGTCCCGCGGGGTGGATGGCGCGTTGCTTCGGCCCATCCCCTTGTCAATGCAGTGGTTGCACCAGCTCAGGGACAGGGTCCTACTTCCGCCCACCGGACGCATCCGGGGGCCAACGATGAATAAACAGTAGCAACTGTTACCAGGAAATCTTGTGTGCCGTGATACCGGGGGTTGGTGTTGGGCGGTTGTCCGTCTGGTCTGGCTGCTGTGCCCGTCTACCTGCTGCGCCCCTCTACCTGGTGTGCCCGTCTACCTGGTGTGCCCGTCTGGCTGGGGCTGCTCGCAGGAATTGGCGGCAATATCCGCTCTTTATTGGATCGATCCGCGGGCCTGATCGCAGCAGCGCTGGCTGAGTACCGCCTCCGCCAGCCCTGGCAGCATCGGTTGGCCGGAGCGACAGGCCTGCGCCCACCAGCCCAGCAGCCGCTCCACAGGGGCGATGCGGCCGTCCTCCCAGGTGCGGCGAAAGGCCAGGTCGCCGTCTACCTCCAGGGCCCGCAGGGGCTCGCCAGGCCGGGCGTACCAAAGTCCAAATCCATGCACGTAGTCGGCCTGATTGGAGGAGCCGAGCACCGCCGTGCCGCCACTGCCATAGAGCTCGATCCAGTAACCGCGGCCGGCGCGGGCCACCGAGGCCAGGCTCAGCTGGGCAGGCACCAGCCGACCAGCGGCGTCTTCCAATTGCAGCTGGGCCAGGGCGATGTCCTCGGCATCCACCACAGCCATGCCCCCTGCTGCCAGGGGCCGCTCCCCGATGGCCGTGCTCAGCTGGGCCTTCAGCTGCCGGGTGGGCCCCACCAACCAGTGGAGGGTGTCGAAGGCGTGGCTGCCCAGGGCGCCGAGCACACCACCGCCCTGCTCCTGCTGGGAGTACCAGCTCCAGGGGCGCGAGGCATCGGCCCGACTGCTCATCAGCCAGTCGAGTTTGGCCAGCCACAGCTCCCCCAGGGCGCCGGAGGCCACCAGGGCCTTGAGCTGCTGAAACAGGGGCACGGCCCGGTATTCAAAATCCACCGCCACGGTGAGTCGCTGGCGGATGGCCAGGCGCTGCAGCTCCTCCACCTGCTCGGCGTGGAGTGCCACAGGTTTTTCCAGCAACAGGTGTTTACCCGCCGCAAGGGCCCGACGAGCCAAGTCGAAGCGAGCTGCCGGCGGCGTGGCGATCACCACCGCTTCCACTGCGGGATTGGCCAGCAGAGCATCGAAATCGTCATGGCCAGCTATGCCTGAGCCACTACAGGCCGCCTGCAGCCGTTCGCGCCTGGGATGCCAGAGGGCCACGGCTTCGGTGTGGGCACAGGCGCGCAGGGCCGGCAGGTGCACCTTCTCGCCAAAACCAAGACCGGCGATGGCCACCCCTAGGGGGGCGGCACCGGGGGACAGGGCAGCCATGGGCTAACAGCAGCTGGAGATGGCTCTGGATATACATGGTCTACTGGCCTGGCAGGGGCGCCAGGCCTGGAAGGCAACTGACCTGGCTTGGCTGCCAAACCTGGCAGGAAGGCCTGGAGCCAAGGCCAGGCCAGATAGCTTCTCGGTGGCGGGGGCAAAGTAGCTGCTGCTTTGTTGACGCCAGGGCCATATGGCTATTAACCAGAGAGGCCAGTAACCAGATAATGGCCTCTCTCCAGGATCAGCCAGTAAAACCGGGTTAACTGCGGCCAG
>CANHSW010000089.1 GCA_947463165.1 Cyanobacteriota bacterium | reverse complement strand
TGGACCAGGTGATCCAACCCCGCCTGATGGGCAGCATCGTGGGCCTGCAGCCCGCCTGGCTGTTGATCAGCCTGCCGATCGGAGCCAGGCTCGGCAGCCTGCTGGGGTTGGGCGAATTGCTCGGCCTGCTGTTGGCGGTGCCGCTAGCTAGCTGCACCAAGACCTACCTCGATGCCTGGGGGGGGCAGTTGCGCCGCCATGAGAGTGACGATCTAGCTGAGTTCCCCAGTTCCCCACTCCCTGAGCCCCTTGGTGCGCCAATCAGTGCGCCCACCGCTCCGCCTATTGATTTGGCTGAATAATTCTAATCAGGCTGGGGAATGATGCCCTGGCTCTCCAGGTAGGCGAGCACCTGCATCACCGATTCCTCCAGGTTTTGGCTGCCGGTTTCCACGATTAGTTCTGGATTTTCTGGGGCCTCGTAGGGGCTGGAGATGCCGGTGAACTCGCGGATCTCGCCAGCTCTGGCCTTGGCGTAGAGGCCCTTGGTGTCCCGCTGCTCGCACACGGCCAGATCGGCGGCGCAGTGGATCTCGATGAAGTCGCCCTCGCTCACCAGCTGGCGGGCCCGGTCGCGATCGGCCTTGAACGGAGAAACGAAGGCGGTGAGTATCACCACCCCGGCATCAACAAACAGCTTGGCCATCTCGCCAATGCGGCGGATGTTTTCCACTCGATCGGCATCGGAAAAGCCCAGGTCTTGACATAGCCCATGGCGCACGTTATCGCCATCTAATACATAGCAAGCCAGCCCCTGTTCAAACAGGGCCGAGTTCACCGCATTGGCCAGGGTGCTCTTGCCGGAGCCACTCAGGCCCGTGAACCAGAGGATGGCGCTGCGGTGCCCCCGCTGGTGTTGGCGGGCGGCCCGGGTCACGGTGGAGTGGTGCCAGGCGATGTTGGTGGCTGCACCGCGACTGGTGAGCTCGCCATAGGCGGGGTTGGGGGCGGGGCTGGAGGTCATCGTCTGCGGCGCAGGGGCGAGCCAGAGGTTCGCTGAGCGGCGCCATTATCCCTGAGGGTCATTCGCTTCCTTTGAGCGCCGCTCTTGCCAGCGACGATTTTCCTAAATGACTGCCTGCGATAACGACAGCCTGCTTATGGCATTGCCCGCCTTAATGATGTCCCGGTGATGCTTGGTTGTGCCGGCTTTAAGTTGCGCCCAACTGATGATCACCTCGAAAATGCCTAGGCCTATCGATGCTGTGCCGCGATAAGAGTTGCGGCAACTGGTTTTCCCCTCGTTTTGGCGAGCGGAATGGGCGATTTTTCGAAGTGCTCTTATGTCTAGCTGCGATAGCAATGGCGATGCCTGGCGCTTTCCGGGCACATGCCTGGCCTGCGGAGGCTGAATAGGCAGTGATTATTGGTGCCACAAATACCTTTGCTCCGCTTGGTTGCCCTCCGCTTCTAGGCGCAAGCCCCGCATGGTCGCAAACCCTGGCCAGGCGCAATCCTGCTTTATTGGCAGGCTCTTTCCAGGCGATGGCCCCGCCTCAGCCGCCGGCCTGCTTGGGTCGGAAGCCAGCCCGCTCCAGGGCCGCCAGGGCGGTGCTCACCTGGTCGCCCTGCAGTTCGATCACGCCCTCCTTCACGGTGCCGCCGGTGCCGGCCTCGGCCTTCAGCTGCTTGAGCAGGGCCTTGAGCTCGGCTTCCGGGATGGCCAGGCCGGTGATCGCCGTTACCAACTTGCCGCCCTTGCCCGCTTTGGTGCGTTGCACCCGCACCCTTTGCTGGGCCTTGGGCGTGGCGCTGGCCTGCGGCCGGGCCAGGCTCTCGGCACTGCTGAATTCCTGCCAGCCGCCCTTGGCCATCGGCCGATCGCTCCCCTGGAAGCTTCGCTTTGAGCCATCGTGGCAGGCGGGTTGGTGGCCTTGTCTGCCTACGCTGGGGCCTAGCGATGTAGCCGCCGGTGACCCTTCTCCATCCACCGCAGCAGGGTGACCTGACGGCCCTGCAACCAGCCGTGCGGCCCGATGCCAGCGGCCGCTTTGGCCCCTTTGGCGGCCAGTACGTGCCGGAAACCCTGATGCCGGCCCTGGCCGAGTTGGAGCGGGCCGCCGCCGAGGCCTGGGCCGATCCGGCCTTCACCACCCGGCTGAACCAACTTCTAAAAACCTATGTGGGTCGCGCCACGCCCCTCTACGAAGCGGAGCGGTTGACCGCCCACTACGCCAGGCCAGAGGGCGGGCCTCGCATTTGGCTGAAGCGGGAAGACCTCAACCACACCGGCGCCCACAAGATCAATAACGCCCTCGGCCAGGCGCTGCTGGCCCTGCGCATGGGCAAGCGGCGGATCATCGCCGAGACCGGCGCCGGTCAGCACGGCGTGGCCACGGCCACGGTCTGTGCCCGTTTCGGCCTGGATTGCGTGATCTATATGGGCGCTGAGGACATGCGCCGCCAGGCCCTGAATGTGTTCCGCATGCGCCTGCTCGGGGCCAGGGTGGAGCCGGTGACCGCCGGCAGCGCCACCCTCAAGGACGCCACCAGCGAGGCCATCCGCGACTGGGTCACCAACGTGGAGACCACCCACTACATCCTCGGTTCGGTGGCCGGCCCCCATCCCTATCCGATGCTGGTGCGCGACTTCCACGCCGTGATCGGCCAGGAGGCCAAGGCCCAGTGCGCCGAAGCCTTCGGGGGGCTTCCCGATGTGCTGATCGCCTGCGTTGGCGGCGGCTCCAATGCCATGGGGCTGTTCCATGCCTTTGTGCCCGATACCAGCGTGCGGCTGATTGGCGTCGAGGCGGCCGGCGAGGGGGTGGCCAGCGGCCGCCATGCCGCCACGATCACCGAGGGCCGGGTGGGCGTACTGCATGGTGCCATGAGTTTGCTGCTCCAGGACGCCGAGGGTCAGGTGCAGGAGGCCCACTCGATCAGCGCTGGCCTGGATTACCCGGGTGTGGGGCCCGAACACAGCTACCTGCGCCAGATTGGCCGGGCCGAATACGCCGCCGTCACCGACGACCAGGCCCTGGACGCCCTGCGGCGGGTGAGTGAGCTGGAGGGGATCATCCCGGCCCTGGAAACCGCCCATGCCTTCGCCGCCCTGGAATGGCTCTGTCCCCAGCTGGCCCCCGGCACCGAGGTGGTGCTCAACCTCTCCGGTCGCGGCGACAAGGACGTAAACACAGTGGCCGAGCGGCTGGCCGAACAGCTGGGCTGAATAGGGAGGGGGCTAGGTCAACAGGCGCTCCAGCACCCGGGCGATGGAGCGCACCGCCGCCCGGGCGGTGGCATAGGCCATGCGCATCGGGCCCACCAGGGCCACCGAGCCCTGGCCGCCATCGGCACTGCGGTAATTGGCCTGCACTACGGCGCAGTCCGCCAGGGCTCGCTGCGGATGTTCGCTGCCGATCCAGATCGCCTCCCCTGGCCCCAACAGTTGCTGGGGGTTTGTCTCCATCAGCTGCACCAGGGGCAGCAGCGACTGGCCGTCGCTGAAATCCGGCTGGCCCAGCAGGCCCCCCAGCCCCGCCGCCCAGGTGTCGCTACCGCTCTGCGGTTGCAGTTGGGAGTGGCTGTCCAGGGCCTGGTGCAGCAGCCCGCCGCTGAGGCGCAGTTCCGCAGGCAATTGGCTCCAGGGCAATTGGCCATCGCTGTTTTCCAGCCGCTGGTTGGCCCAGCGCTCCAAGGCCGGCAACTGGGCGGCGGCCAGGCCCGGTAGTCGCAGGTTGAGACTGCTGGTGGTCACCGCCCCCTGCACCAAAAACACCAGCAACCGCTCCCCGCTCGGCACCAGCCGCAGGGCCCTCAGCTGCGCCAGCGGCGGCCGCGGCCGGGTGATCAGGCTGAGCAGGCCGGTGAGCTCGGCCAGGCGTCGGCTCAGGTGCAGCAGCAGGTCGTCGAGCGCCGCCCACTGCAGGCTCAAGCCAGCCAGCTCCCGCTCCAGCTGCAGGGCCACGGCACCGGGGGCCGGCAGCAACTGATTTACGTAAAGCCGGTAGCCCTGTTGGCTGGGGATGCGACCGGCGGATGTGTGGGGTTGGGTGAGCAGACCCCGCTGGGAGAGCACCCCCATCGCCGACCGCACGGTGGCGGGGCTGTCCGGTAACCCGAAGCGCAGCACCAGCGTTCTGCTGCCCACCGGTTCCATCGTGTCCACGTAGTGGCGCACGGCCAGCCGCAGCACCTCCCGTTGGCGGTTGGACAGGCCTGCCTCAGCGCTGCGGTCGCGGTTGGTGGGGGCTGGACGGGCGGAGGACAAGGTGGCGGAAGGGAACGGATCGCGGATGGGGGAGCTGATCTAAGGCTGCGAGCGGAGGCTGAACTGGCGAGCGGAGCGAGGTTTCGGCGGGGGAGAGGCGTTGATCGAGATCCCGGCAGAGCAGAGGCCTTGGGGGGTGGCGCCTTGGGAGCGGAGCGAGGCGTGAGCGAAGGAGGAGTGAAGTAATAGTGCTGGTTAACTTTCAGCTTGGCGGCAACCGCGGCTGGAGATGGCTGCCTGGCTCCAGTTTTCTGGCTCGGCCCGTTTTCTAGGGAATTAATAGCGAGGAACAGTGGCGTCCAGCTCCACGCTCCAGGCTTCGATGCCGCCTTGAATGTTCCACACCTGGCCATAGCCCCGCTGTTCGATCAGCCAGCAGCCGAAGTGCCAGCTGCGCATCCCCGCATGGCACAGCACCGCCACGGGACGGTCGGGGTCCAGCAGTTCGTTCAGCTGCTCCAGCCAGTCGGCCGAGCGGCTTAGCGGCAGATGCACCACCGGGTGGGGCAGCCGGGCGATGGCCAGTTCCGCGTCTTCTCGCACATCCACCAGTTGGATGGCTTCTCCCGCCACCAGGCGGGCCTGCAGGTCGCCGACGCCGATGGCGATCGGGGTGGCTGGGGGGTTGCTCATGGGGCGGCTTAGCCGGGGTAGCGGGCAGGATGGGGCCATCCTGCTTGGGGCGCATGAAGGCCCGTCCGTTCCTGGCGGTTTTACTGTCGCTGGCCCTGGGGCTGCTGGGCCTCGGTGGCGGCGCCTGGTGGCTGGTGCTCAACCGCTCGCCATTGCAGTTGCAACACCGCCCCCTGGTGGTGCCGCTAGCCGCCCGCTTCGTGCCGCGCCAGGCGCCTTTGAGTTTGTTTCTGCTCACCGATGGCGAGGAGCCCCTGGGCTATGCCCGGGCCGTTGTCGCCCCCCGCCAGCGCCGGGCCGCCGCCGAGGCCGTGGCCCAGCTCAGGGATGGCGGCTTCGCGGCCGCCGGCCTCGATTACCCCAGCGAATTGGCCAGCTGGCTCGGTCCTGAGATCGGCTTCGCCCTGATCGGCTCGAATCAGGGCGAGGGCGGTGCCGCTGGCTGGCTTTTGAGCCTGCGCAGTCGCGATGGCGAGGGCGCCCGCAGATTCCTGCAGCGCTTCTGGCAGAGCCGCAGCCTGGCCGGCACCGACCTGCAGATCAGCCGCTACCGCGGCATGGGCTTGATCAGCGGTCGCGGTGCCCTGGTGGGAGCCAAAACCACACCTATCGCCACACCCATCGCCACACCTATCGCCACACCTATCGCCACACCCATCGCCACCGCCTTGATCGACGACGACCTGGTGCTGATCGCCTCCGGCCGGGGGGTGCTGGAGCAGGCCCTGGATGTGTCCCAGATCGATGCCCTGAACCTGGCCTCCAGCGATGCCTTCCGCCGCGGCGTGGCCGATCTGGGCAGGGGCATGGCCCTGTTGGTGGCCCGCCCGCCGGCCCTGGCCCCCTGGCTCGGTATCCCCAAGGACCTGGGCAGCGAGGCGGGCATCACCGGCCTGATCGCCTCCCTGCGCCCCGATGGGGCCAGCCTGGCGGTGGAGCTGGCCGTCGCCAGGGCCGATCTCCCGAGCGATCCCGGTGCAGAGGGCGCCAGTGATCCCGGGGCGGAGCTGGCCGCTGATGTCAACTCTGATATCGCCGCTGAAATTGGTGTTGATAACGGTGTTGATCTCGGGGGCGCGGTCGCCAAGCCCCCCCTGGCCCCCCTCGCCGCTCCCCCAGCCTTGAATCAAGAGGTGGGGGCGGAGCTGCTGGCCCACCTGCGCGGCGAGGCCTCCAGCCTCGCTTTGCTGAACGATCCCCGCCAGTTGCTGGGCCTGCTCCAGCCCCTCTGGGATCGCAGCCTCGGTGCGGCCAGCGGCCCCCTGCCCGGCCTGGTGATGGCCGCCGATGCCGGCCCCCTGCTCTGGGCGGAAGGCAGGGATGGCTGGCTGCTCGGCACCGCCGCCGGGGAGCCCGCCCCCGGCGATCTGGAGCCGGCCCTGGCGGCCCAGGGGCTGATCGCCGCGCCCTTGACCCTGGCCGATGGCCGCCCCTCGACGGTGTGGACCCATCTGGCCGCCCCAGCCCCCGGACGCAGGGGCAGGGGTGATGCTCGCCAGCTGCAGGCGGAACTGGTGGGAGTGCGCGCCGTGGATGCTGATCTGGCCTGGTGGGCCCATGGCCTGGATCGGCTGCAGCAACAGGCCGAATCGCGGCGGCAGCCCCGCGATCGCCTCAAGCAATTGCAGGCCATCGATCGGCCTGCAGCCGCCCGCCTGGCCGTCGATGGCCCCCAGGCGAGGCGGCTGTTGCAGCAGTGGAGTAGCTGGCGGCTGCTGTCTGGCCTGGCCGGTGCGCCGCTTGGCGATGCCGTGCAGGGGCTCAGCCTGGCCTTGGCCCCCGAGGCCGATGGCCTGCGGTTGATGGCCCGCCTGGATTTGGGTTGAGCCATGGGCAGCAGCGAGGCACCGGCAAGGGAACTGCTGCTGTTTCGGCATGGCATCGCCGCAGAAAGGGCCAAGCCCAGTGCCGATGCCAGTGCTGATCTCAAGGCCGATGGCGAGCGGCCGCTCACGGCGGCGGGGCTGAGCCGCAGCCGCGCCGTGGCCGTCCAGCTGCTGCGGCTGGGGCTGGGGGCGGACCGGCTGCTCAGCAGTCCCCTGGTCCGCGCCCGCCAGACGGCCGAGATCGCCGTGGCGGCGGGCTTGGCGTCCCGGCTGGAGCTGGATGGGGCCCTGGCCCCTGGCGGCGATCCATTACCCCTGGTGTTGGCATCCCGCTGCCCGCGGCTGATGTTGGTGGGCCATGAGCCCGACCTGGGCCAATTGGCCTGCCGGCTGTTGGGGGCCCCCGCCGGTGCGATCCAGCTGAAGAAGGCTGGCTTGGCCTTGATCGTGCTCACGCCAGTGCCCAGCCTGCGGCTGCTGCTCACCCCGCGGTTGCTGCTCAGCCTTGGCTCCTAGCCAGGGGCCTTTGCGGGACCGATGGATGGGCCTAGGTTTGCGATTAGGACATAAGCGGCAGTTTTAGCTATGGCGGCGACCCCGAAAGCCCCCCAAAGCGCGGGGGAGCTCTCGTTTCGGCCCGGCCTGGAGGGGGTCCCGGCTACCCATTCGGCCATCTGCGACATCGATGGTCAACAGGGTTTACTCACCTATCGCGGCTACAGCGTCGAAGACCTGGCCAACCACAGCACATTCCTGGAGACGGTTTATCTGCTGATTTGGGGAGAGCTGCCGGATGCCGATCAGCTGGCGGAATTCGAGCATGAGGTGCAGATGCACCGCCGGGTGAGCTTCCGCATCCGGGACATGATGAAGTGTTTTCCCGCCTCGGGACATCCGATGGATGCGCTGCAGAGCAGTGCGGCATCCCTGGGGCTGTTTTATTCCCGTCGTGCCCTAGATGATCCTCAATACATATATCAAGCGGTGGTGAGGCTGATTGCCAAAATCCCCACGATGGTGGCGGCATTTCAGTTAATTCGCAAGGGTCAAGATCCGATCCAGCCCCGGGACGATCTGCCCTTCTCGTCCAACTTTCTGTACATGCTCACCGAGCGGGTGCCGGATCCGCTGGCGGCGCAAATTTTCGATGCCTGCTTGATTCTGCATGCCGAGCACAGTCTCAATGCCAGCACCTTTAGCGCCCGGGTAACCGCCAGCACCCTCACCGATCCCTATGCCGTCGTGGCCTCGGCCGTGGGCACCTTGGCGGGGCCGCTGCACGGCGGTGCCAACGAGTATGTGCTGGCGATGTTGGAGGAGATCGGCAGC
>CANHSW010000088.1 GCA_947463165.1 Cyanobacteriota bacterium | reverse complement strand
TAGCTGCGCCGGCGTGGATCTCTACGGCCCCGATCCACTGCCCGATTTTCTGGAGGGGGTGTTGCGCAACAGCTCCACCCGCATCGGCTATCCGCTGCGCACCCACCCCGTGTGCCAGGCCGCCGCCAGCGGCAAGCTGCTGCTCGATGACGGGGATATCACTGTGCGCTGCACGCCGCTCACCCATCGGGTGCCGGCCTACGCCTACCGGGTGGATCAGAAACCGCGGGCCGGTCGCTTCGATGTGGCCCGCGCCCAACAGCTGGGCATCCCGCCCGGCCCGATCTATGCCCAACTGAAGCTGGGCCGCACCGTCAGCCTCGACGACGGCCGCATCATTCGCGGCGCCAGCCTCTGCGGGCCGCCGCGGCCGGGGGCCAGCGTCGTGTACTGCACGGACACGGTGTTTTGCGAGGCGGCGGTGGCCTTGGCCCGCGGCGCCGACCTGCTGATCCACGAGAGCACCTTCGCCCACGCGGAAGCGGCGATGGCCTTCCAGCGGCAGCATTCCACCAGCACCATGGCCGCCCAGACGGCCCTGGCCGCCGGGGTGAAGCAACTGGTGCTCACCCACCTCAGCCCCCGCTACATGCCCGGCAATCCGGTCACCCCAGACGACCTGCTGGCGGAGGCCCGGGCGATCTTTGCCAACACCCTGCTGGCCAAGGACTTCATGAGCCTGGAGGTGGCTGGCCAGGAGCCCGCTGATCAGCCCGCTGACTAGCCCGCTGACTAGCCCGCAGACCAGCTGGATCCGGCCCAGTCGGCCCCAGGCGGCGATCGAACTGGCCCGGGCCTGGCCCTGAATGCGGGATCGGTTAGATCAGGGCCTGCAACAGTTCTCCTGTTTCGCTCCCAGAGGCCCCGCCGCCCGTGATACAAGGTCTCCGATGCGGTGATCACCGTCCTTCCGCCCGGATTCTCCCGACCGGCTTCCCTTGATGGCCTCCTCCTTCTCCTCAGCCATTCGCGCGCTGGCTCGCACGCTTCTGGCGCTACCTCTGGCACTGCTGCTGTGCGCCGGCTTCGGAGCTCCCGCCCTCGCTGCCCAATGGACGGCAGATCAGCTCACCGTGCCCGCCTCCCCCGACGGCACCCTGGTGACCTTCTCTGAACAGGAGATCAAAACCGGTAAGAAGCTGTTCAATAACAGCTGCGGTGAATGCCATGCCGGCGGCATTACCAAGACCAACCAAAACGTGGGCCTTGACCCCACAACCCTGGCCCTGGCCACACCGGCCCGCGACAATGTCGCCGCCCTGGTGGACTACATGAAGGACCCCACCAGCTACGACGGTGAGTTCAGCATCTCCGACGTACACCCCAGCATTAAAAGCAGCGATATCTTTGTGAAGATGCGCGATCTTGACGATGCCGACCTCAATCTGATGGCCGGCTACATCTTGGTGTCCCCCAAGGTGCAGGGCATCCAATGGGGCGGCGGCAAGATCTACTTCTGATCTCCGAATCGCCGAGCCAATTCAACCGCTTCGGTGGGATTGGCTTAGTAAGATGACCGGAGTGGCCAAATTAGTGAATCACATTTCAAAAGATTCAAATCACTTAATTTTGCGGCCGGCCTCGAAAGGGCCGGTTTTTTCTGTCAGCCAAGCTGAAGCTAGGCAATTCAATGGCTGTTTCCAGCCAGTCTTTGGCCAGTGGATGCCCCCTATGGAGTTGCCCCTAGGCGACCTTCGCCAGTTGATTGAAGCAGCAACAGCCAATAAAAATTAGACCTGCTCTTGAGGCTGGGCTGGGCTGATATTGGATGGATCCATAGATGCGGGTAATTTGCTATACCACCATTCCTGCAGCACTGGCGCCAAGCGGATTGGAAACAATGTGATCACGGTGCGGGTGGATCGGGCGCCAGGTTGCAGCAATTCCACCGCATAGGAAGGGCAGCGACGGGCGGCAAGATCGGCCACAAAGCGACGACCCACCCGGCGCCAGCTGGGCTCCTTGCTGCGCCACGCCAG
This sequence comes from Cyanobacteriota bacterium, assembly GCA_947463165.1. GTDB lineage: Bacteria > Cyanobacteriota > Cyanobacteriia > PCC-6307 > Cyanobiaceae > UBA5018. The sequence continues at coordinate 6,064 of CANHSW010000088.1, read as the reverse complement.
GCGACAGCAGGGCCAGGGCAGTTCCTCGCGGTCGAAGAGGCGGCAGCAGGGCCCCAAAACTCTGTAGCTGTAGTGGCCGCCGGGACTGGTGTGCTCGCTGCCGGGCTCCAGCAGCACCCTGGCCTGGCTGGGCTTGGCAGCAGCGGCCAAGGCCAGGGACTGGGAGGCAGCGCTGGCGGAGGCGCTAGACATCAAAAAACGAGCCGTGAGCTTGGCCGGACGCTAAACCATCGCCAAAGAGTTCGAAAATCGCCAAACCCCAATCTGATCGATCAAGTTGAATGATCAAGGCTAAATCCGAATCCCATGCCAGGCAAGCAGGAGTGGTGATTGGGCACAGGCAATTAGGTGAGGACCATTAGGCGCAAAGCATGGCATCGAGACAAGCTGAATCCTAGTAATCCATAAGCCAGTTGGGCAGACTGCAAAAAAAGGGCGGCGCCAACAAAGTGCGGCACCAAAAAAGGCGGCACCAAAAAAGGCGGCACCAACAAAGGAGCCGCCCTGAATATGATTAAACAATTTGGAAGGTAGTAAGCTAACAAATTGGCTGAATTATCTGATGAAAGATAATTTGCAGCACATCCTTGGCAGTGCTTAGGGAATTCCGAGGCGGCCTCCAGGAAGCCCCTGGAGGATTATCGCCAAGCCGGCTGATTCGGTTGAAACGCAATCGATTACAAACCTGAAAGCCAGCAAATTAGCGATTGCTCAGAGAATTCCCAGGCTAGCTGACAGAACCTGCAGCTCAGTACAGCTCTTCTTCAACGTGGGTCGTGATGGTGCAGTCGCTGGAGGGATAGGCCACGCAGGTCAGCACATAACCAGCTTCAATCTGGTCGTCATCAAGGAAGCTCTGATCGCTTTGATCAACGGTGCCTGCGGTCAGCTTGCCGGCACAGGTGGAGCAGGCGCCAGCGCGGCAGGAATATGGCAGGTCGACTCCCTGCTCCTCAGCAGCATCAAGGATGTACTGGTCGTCGGGTACCTCAATAGTTTTGTTGAGACCCTCGCTCTCGTTGATGAGGGTGACCTTGTAGGAAGCCATGGAAGAAGTTGGGGCTCACAGGCGACCGGCGAGCCGGACCTGTAGGACCCGCCATTCATACATCCGCAGCAGCCTGTTCCCGACGGTTTGAGCGTTCAAGTCGGAGAAGGCCAATCAAAAGCTGGTCACAGATCAGTGTGCCTTATGTAACACCATCAGCCCCCAGCGCCCCTGCTGGGCGCTGAGCTCAGCCCGCCAGCCCTCTGCTGCCAAGGCCTGTTGCAAGCCCGGAGCCTGATCCACCAACAGGCCACTGAGCAGGCCCACCCCGTCGGCGGCCAGCAGGGTGTGGAAGGCGGGACAGAGGGCCTCGATCACCGGCGCCAGGATGTTGCAGAGCAGCAGGTCGGCCGGTTGGCCCTCCAGCAGGGTCGCCAGGGTCTCCGCGGAGCCCTGGCCCACCTGCACGGCGGCCTCCACACCACTGCTGGCCAGGTTTTCGCGGCTGGCCAGCACCGCCAGGGGGTCGGTGTCCACGGCAGCCAGGCTCTTAGCCCCCTGGAGCAAAGCCGCCAGGCCGAGGATGCCGGTACCACAGCCCAGATCCGCCACCCGGATCGGCCCCAGGTTTGGGGGGGCGCCGCTCTGGTGGCCCCTGGCGGCGGCCAGGCCTTCTATCGCCTCCAGGCAGAGGCGGGTGGTGGGATGGCTGCCGGTGCCAAAGGCACTGCCTGGATCCATGCGGATCAGCAGCCGATCGGCGTATTCCGGTGGCGGCTCCAGCCAGGCGGGCAGGATCAGCAGTCGCTCGCCCACCGGATCGGGCTGCCAGTGCTGCTTCCAGGCCAGGCTCCAATCCTCATCCAACTGCTGGGTCCACTGGATCGGTGGCAGCTCCAGGTCGAAAGTGGCCGCCAGCGGCGCCAGGCTGCGCTCCAGCTGCGGCAGCTCCTGCTCCGGCCAGTCCACCTGGGGCAGCCAGGCGATCAGCCGCCGCTCGGCGGGCGTCTCCGGGTGGTGGCCCACCGCCACTCGGGAGATGCCCAGGTCATTGAGCTTCCAGAGCAGCGACTCCTCCAATTCAGGCAGGGCGGCCATCTCCAGCCGCCACCAGGCCAAACCCATCTACAGGGTCACCGGATTGGCTGTCTGGATGCCTTCGATGGCATGGATCGCGGTAAGCAGATCCGAGGGGATCGGATCGTCCACGCTCAATACCATCACCGCATCGCCGCGCACGATGCGACGACCCACCTGCATCGAGGCGATATTGACGTTGTGCTGGCCCAACAGGGAGCCCAACTTACCGATGATGCCAGGCATGTCCCGGTGGCGGGTAAACAGCATGTGACGGCTTGGATTCACCGTCACCGGGAATTCATCGACACTGGTGATCCGTAGCTCGCCATCGGCAAACACCGCCCCGGTGACGGTGTGGTCGCCCTTGGCACTGCTGGAGCTGAGCTGCAGGGAACCGCCGGCGAAATCCCGGGCCGACTCGTCCTTCACCTCCAGCACATGAATGCCCCGCTCCTTGGCCTCCAGGGTGGCGTTCACATAGTTGATGCTGTCGCCCAGGGCTGTGGAGAGCATGCCTTTGAGCGCCGCCACCACCAGGGGCTGGGCCGGATGGGAGGCGAACTCACCCTGCAGCCGCACCTGCAGCTGGGTGATCGCGCCGCCGGTCAGTTGACTGATCAGCTGCCCCAGGGTTTCCGCCAATTGCAGATGGGGCTTGAGCTGCTCCAACACATCGGGGGTGAGGCCCGGGATGTTTACGGCGCTGCGGGCCGGCAGGCCCAGCAGCACGTCGCGAATCTGCTCAGCCACGTCGATGGCCACGTTTTCCTGGGCCTCTGCGGTACTGGCGCCCAGGTGGGGGGTGAGCACCAGCCGCTCCTTCACGGCCCGCAGCGGTGAATCGGCCGCCAGGGGCTCTTTGGCAAACACGTCGAGGGCGGCGCCGGCGATCACGCCCGTCTCCACCGCCTCCGCCAGGGCTGCCTCATCGACGATGCCACCGCGGGCGCAGTTCACCAGCCTTGCGCTGGGTTTCATCGTTCGGAGAAGCTCTGCATTGACCAGGTTCTCGGTTTCCGGGGTGCGAGGCAGGTGCAGGGTGACGTAGTCGGCCTGGGCGAACAGCTCGGCCAGGCTGAGCAGATTCACCTGCAATTGCTGAGCCCGCTCCGCCGAGATGAACGGGTCGTAGGCCAGCAACTCCATGCCCATGGCCTTGGCCACCCGGGCCACATGGGAGCCGATTTTGCCCAGCCCCACCACGCCCAACTTCTTTTTATAGAGCTCATTGCCCACATAGGTTTTGCGATCCCAGCCACCGGCCATGGTGCTGGCATGGGCGTGGGCCACATGCCGCGACAGCGACAGCATCAGGGCCAGGGCGTGCTCGGCGGCGGCGATCGTGTTGCCCTCGGGGGAGTTCACCACCAGCACCCCGCGCTTGGTGGCGGCGGGCACATCGACGTTGTCTACCCCTACACCGGCCCGGCCGATGATGCGCAGCTTCTTGGCGGCCTCGATCATCGAGGCGGTAACGGTGGTGCCAGAGCGAATCATCAAGGCGTCGTAGTCGCCGATGATCGCCTCCAGCTCCTGGGGCGAGAGGCCCGTGTTGACATCCACCTGGGCCACCTGGGACAGGATGTCGATCCCCGCCTGATCGATGGGATCGGAGACCAGTACCTTTGTCATGCCCGGCGGGGAGTTCAGAGAGCCGGAGGTGCAGTGTAGAGAGCCGCTGCCGCCAGCCCCGCCTCTGCTGATCACTCCACTGCCCTGGCCACCTGCCCTTTGGGGGGCCTGCCTGGGCGCCAGAATGAAATCGATTTGAACAGTCCGCCCTGCGGCGGAGGGGGAAGCGGTTGGCCACGCGGGTGGTGTTGGTAATCGACCGACACGAGCGTCTGAAGCTGCTACGGGAAAAGCTGGCGGCCCAGCAACCGCCCCTGGCGTTGCTCACCGCCATCGGCGAGGGGGAGATGCCGATCAATGAGGTGGTTCAACTCAACCCCGCCGCCGCCCGTCGCCAGCGCCAAAAGAATTTGGTGCGCTGGTTGTTGCCATTTGGCTTTATGGCGGGCCTCACCTTCACCTACATGACCGATCTGGACACCTTCGCCTTCTTTGGCGCCTGGAGTCAGCACCTGATCGGCGCCCTGCTGGGCCTTGGCTCCGGCTGGATGGGCAGTTACGCGGCGGCGGCCTCGGTGCGCTCAGAAGCGGACGACCGCATCCGCAGCCTGCGCAATCGCCTGGAGGAGGGCAACTGGCTGCTGCTGGTGGAGACGGCCAACGGCGTGGAGATGCCCTGGACCACCCTGCAACAGGCACGCCCCAAGGCGGTGGTGCGCCTGGCGGATAGCTGAGATGCTGCCCCGCCCTGAGCTGCTGCGGGGCTCGCGCCAACCCCAGCTGCTCGAACCCCTGATCGCCTCTGCTGAAACGGTGCTGCGCACCTGGCAGCCCCAATGGACGCCCTTCCTGGGGGGCGCCCTGCGGGAGGAGGCGGAGGCCTGCCTGGGTCAGCTCAGCGAACTGACGCTGCACAGCGATGGCGGCTACCCCGGAGCCGAGCGGCGGCGACTGCTGCTCCAGCGCCGGGAATCCAGCCAGGAGCCCTCCCAACTGGCGGGTGAACTGGCCGGAGAATTTGCCGGAGAACCGGCAGGAAAACTGGCTGGCGAGCTCACTGGCTTGGAGATCAGCGGCAATTTTCTGTTCGATCCAGCCGAGGGCGACGATCTGCGCCAGGCCCTCTGGGCGGCCGGCGCCGCAGCGGGAGACCTCGGGGATGTGTGGAGACTGGGGGATCGCGGCGGCCAGGCGATCGTCACCAGCGACCTGGCCCAAAGGCTGCATGGCTGCCAAACCAATGTGCGCAGCGTCGAGGTGCGCCTGGAGGCCCGCCCCCTGGCGGATCTGCAATTGCCGGCGGTTCGCAACCCAAAACGGCTAAACACTGTGGAGGCCTCGCTGCGGCTGGATGCCGTCGCTTCGGCGGGCTTTGGTTTGTCGCGCGCTCGGATGGCCGAGCTGATCCGCCAGGGGGAGGTGCGCATCAACTGGCGCTCGGTGAGCAGCCCCAGTAAGGAATTGGCGGTGGGAGATCGCGTGCAGCTGGCCGGCCGCGGCGAATTGGAACTGGAGCAAATGGCCCTTACCAAGCGCGATCGCTGGCGGCTCACCCTGTTAAGGCGCTGAACTGGGTTAAGGCGTTGAGCTGGGCCCCTGAGCCTGCCTCTCTTGGCTAGCGGCTGGGTGCGGGGGCTGGAGCGCCGGCTGGCCAGCTGCCGGCTGGTTTCAGGGGGGCGCTGGGTAGCTGGCGAGGCGCCGGCTGGCAAGGCGTCGGTTGCTTTCCGAGGGGCGCGGGGTAGTTGGCGAGGCGCCGGGTGGCGGCCGGCTGCTAGGTTCCTGGGGCTTGGGCGATTAGCTCAGAGGTAGAGCACTACCTTGACACGGTAGGAGTCACTGGTTCGATTCCAGTATCGCCCACTCCTTTATTTTTAAGTTCTGTTGACTCCGGCGCAAGCTAACGCCTCTTTTCTTGGCGGCTCGCCCAAAGCATCAGTCCGCACAGCGGTAGTGGGCCTGGCTCGTTCGGGCATGGGTGTGGCCCGGTTGCTGCGTTTCTTGGGCCAGGAGGTATGCCTGCTCGAAAGCCAGGCTGGCCCCCAGCAGCAGAGCCAGGCGGAGATGCTGCGCTCTGAGGGCATCCAGGTGCAGCTGGGGGTGCCCCTGGAGCTAGCCGCCCTTGAGGCCCTGGGCCCCTGGGACGCTGTGGTGGTCAGCCCTGGCATTCCCTGGGACCATCCCACCCTGGTGGCCCTGCGCCAGCGAGGCGTGGCCGTGCAGGGGGATTTGCTGCCCGCCTGGCAAGCCAGCTCCTCGGTGCCCTGGATCGGTATCACCGGCACCAATGGCAAGACCACCGTCACCCACCTGGTCAGCCACCTGCTGAGCCATGCCGGTCTGCGGGCGCCGATGGGCGGCAACGTCGGCATCTCCGCCGCCGAGCTGGTGCTGCGGCAATGCCTGCAAGCCTCGGAACCGGCCGAT
>CANHSW010000087.1 GCA_947463165.1 Cyanobacteriota bacterium | reverse complement strand
GGAACCAGAACTCACGGCCAAACAGCTGGTTAAAGACCAAAATCGTAACCGATTGTAAACAAACTGGTTTTTGGGCCCGAAACCACTGCTCGGGTAGAGAACCGCTTCTTTTCCGTAAAGCCGCTTCTTGTTGGGGAGATTATGGAAAATCGCTATTGCGCTATTTCGATAGCCACCATTTAGGCAGGCTCTGAACAGTCGCCATTTCACCGCTCCAGCCAGTTGAGATCCATTGCGGTATCAATAGACTTTGGTTTTTATTGAGGTGCCCCTGGTAATCCCTGGCGATTTCCAGAGTCTCGCTGGGTTAGCCCAAGTGGCACTGCTCCAGCAGGCTGGCGGCATAACTAAAGGCTTCGCTGTGATCGCCGCCGGCCAGTTCGGCCAACTCCTCCTGGCGCTCACGAGTGTCCCGCAGTTGGGACACTCGCATCCGGGTGACGCCATTCACCACCTGCTTGCTGACCCGGAAGTGGTGGTCGGCCGCGGCCGCCACCAGGGGCTGATGGGTAACGCAGAACACCTGCCGGCCACTGGCCAATTGCCGCAACAGCGTCGCCATGGCGGCGCTCACCCGACCGCTCACACCCGTATCGATCTCGTCGAACAGCAGGGTCGGTTGGGCATCGTCAGGGGCTAGGCAGGTTTTCAAGGCCAGCAGAAAGCGGCTCATCTCGCCGCCAGAGGCCACCTCCGCCAAGGGGGCCAGGGGCTGACCTGGATTGGCGGAGAACAGGAAGCGCACCGCATCGGCGCCTGCCTCGCTCGGGGGGGCGGGCTCGATCGCCACGGCAAAGCGCACATTGGCAAGGCCCATCGGCCGCAGGGCCGCCATCAATTGTTGTTCCAGGGCGGTGGCTGCCCGCCGCCGCGCCTGGCTCAGCCGGGCATTGACCCGGTCACGGTTGGCCAGCGCCGCCGCCTGCCGCTGCTCCAAGGCCGCCAGCTCAGATTCATCGGCGCTGCCATTCAACTGCTGGCGCAAGCGATCCCGCAGGGCAATCAGGTCCGCCAGCTCAAGGCCATGGCGCCGCTCCAGGGCCTTGAGCTGGGCCATCCGCTCCTGCAACAGGCCGAGGCTCTGGGGATCGCTATCCAGTACCGCTCCGTAGCGATCGAGTTCGCGTCCCAGGCTCTGGAGCTGAAGCAAGGCCTCGCTGGCGCAACAGCGCAGCGGCGTCAGGCAGCCATCCAGCTGTTCCAACACATGCAACTGCTGCTCACAGCTGGCCAGCTGATCGAGCAGCGAAGGCAATTCCGCCCCCCCATCCACCAGAAGGGAGAGCAGCTCCGTTACCCCCTCCTGGAGGCGCACCCCATGGACTAGCCGGTCCTGCTCCTGTTGCAGTCGCAGCTGCTCCTGGGCATCCTCCAGGCCAGCGGCCTCTAAATCGGCCAGCAGCTGCTCTTGACGCTGCCGATCTTGCAGCAGCTGCCGCTGCTCGGATTTGGCCTGCTCCAGGGCCGCTGCCGCCAGCCGCTCCTGGCACCAGGCAGCGGCCACCGGTGCCAGGAGCGGCCGCAGGGTTTCACCAGCAAAACGATCCAGCCAAAGCCGCTGTTGACCAGGGCGGGCCAGCTGTTGACTCTGGCCCTGGGCGGTGAGATCCAACAGCAGCGGCCGCAGCTCCTGCACCTGGGAGCGGTTGATCACCATGCCATTGAGGCGATGGCGACTCACCAAGCGCCCTTCACTCAACCGCCATTCCCGACTGAGTAGCAACTCCGGCTCATCGAGCTCGAAGCTGTGCAAATCCAGCCAGCCCTTGACCACAGGGGTGAGGCTGAAACTGGCTTCGATCCAGCTGCGACCGGTGCCCTGGCGCACCAGGCGGGCACCGGCAGCCCCTTGCAGGCCGCCGAGCAGGGCATTGAGGGCATCGAGCAGGATCGACTTACCAGCGCCGGTTTCGCCGGTGAGCACCGTGAAACCGGCGGCAAAATCGAGCTGGAGCCTCTCGATCAGGGCGATGTTCTCGAGACGCAGACCCGTGAGCACCCACCCCTCCTGGATAGAACAAATGTTCTAAACGATAGCTGGTTTTGCCGAGTTGCCAAGTTCTGCCGGATACCTGGCCAGGGTTTGCGGGGCCCAGCGGCAAGGCCCTGCTGGTTCCAGGGGCAGGGGCCTTGGGGGCTCTAACCAAGCCTGCGGGGCCGCTAAACGGGGAGGCGTGGGCTGGCTGCGGTTCGGCGGGTTTGGCTTGGGCAGCGCTGGTTTGGCTGGTTTTGGTTTAGTAAGGGCATACCTGCCCTTGCCGTTGTGTCGCTGCAGACCCAGCCCACAGCCCTGGAAGCGGCTGCGGCCGCCATGCGAGCGGCGGTGTTCGGAGAACAGCTGCCCGTCATCAGCCCCACGCCAGCCCCAGCGGCCCCCACCAGCGAAATGGCCCCTACCAGCGAAGCGGCCCCGCCCAGCGAGCCAATGGTGTCTGGGGAACCTCAGCTGTCCGCTGAGCCAAGGCTGTCTGGTGAGCCAAACCAACAGGCTGAATTGAGCGATTTCCTTGAGGCCGCCGGCCTGCTGCGCTACGACCCGGCGGCGATCACGCGCATTTATTCGGGCCATCCGCAGCGACTACTCCGCCGCCTGTGGCAAACCCTGGTGCCCATTGGCCTCTACCTGTTGGCGGTGGCCATGGATTGGCTGTTTGGCCAATTGAAAAAACCCAGCCAGGTGACCGCCCGCGCCAAGGAGGCAGCTGATCTGGTGGCCTCCCTCGGGCCGGCCTTCATCAAGGCCGGCCAGGCCCTCTCCACCCGACCAGACATCGTGCCGCCGCTGTTGTTGGCGGAACTGGCCCAGCTACAAGACCAGCTGCCCGGTTTTGATCCAGAGCTGGCCATGGCCTGCATCGAGGAAGACCTGGGCAAAGCGGTGGCAGAGATCTATGAGCAGCTCGACCGGGAGCCAATCTCGGCGGCCTCCCTGGGCCAGGTGCATCGCGGCGTACTCAAGGGAGGCCAGAGAGTGGCCGTAAAGGTGCAGCGACCTGGTCTCAGGGAACAAATCACATTGGATTTATATATCGTGCGTAATATTGCAGCTTGGCTGAACCAAAATATTGGCATTATCCGCAGTGACCTTGTAGCTCTGATCGACGAGCTGGGTCAGCGTGTCTTCGAAGAAATGGACTATTTCAACGAAGCGATGAATGCCGAGCGCTTTGCCGAGCTGCACAGCCAAAATCCTCGCATAGCTGTACCGCGCATCTACCACCATGCCACCTCCAGAAGGGTGCTAACCATGGAATGGATTGATGGGGTAAAGCTTACAAATCTAGAGGCGGTGCGAGCCCTGGGTGTAGATCCGAATGAGCTGGTGAGTGTGGGCGTGAGCTGCAGCCTGCAACAGCTGCTGGAACATGGCTTCTTCCACGCCGATCCCCATCCTGGCAACCTGCTGGCCCTGGCCGACGGCAGGCTTGCCTACTTGGATTTCGGCATGATGAGCAGCGTCAGCCGCGAATCGCGCACCGGGCTGATCCAGGCCGTAGTTCACTTGGTTAATCGCAACTTTGGCAAGCTATCAAATGATTTTGTTACCCTTGGCTTCCTGGCGGAAGATGTTAATCTCCAGCCGATAGTACCCGCCTTTGAACAGGTGTTTGGCCAGGCATTGGAGATGGGTGTCAGCCGCCTGGATTTCAAGGCGGTAACCGACGACCTGTCGGGAGTTATGTATAAATTTCCCTTTCGGGTGCCGCCCTATTACGCCCTAATAATTCGCTCGCTTGTTACCCTTGAAGGCATCGCATTAAGCGTGGATTCAGACTTTAAAATTCTCGGGGCGGCTTATCCCTACTTCGCCCGTCGGCTGATGGAGGATCCCGATCCCCAGCTGCGCAATAGTTTGAAGGAAATGCTGTTCGATGGCGATATCTTCCGCTGGCAAAGACTAGACAATTTAATTGCCAGTGCCTCCCAGGGCGCCGAGCTGGATCTAGACGGTTTGCTGGATCAGGTGTTGGACTTTCTGTTCTCCGCCCAGGGCGGTTTATTGCGCCAACAGCTGGTGGATGCCCTGCTGGAGCGGCTGGATGCCCTGGCCTGGGAGACGACCCTGCGGCTCGGCATGCGGCTACCGCTGCGGCTGCTACCGCCAGGCCTGCGCCAACCGGCTGCCATCGCCACTGGTCAGCCGCTGCTGGATTTAGAGCCCATCGGCCAGCTGGTGAGCATCCTGCAGGCCCTGCCTGGCTTTGAACCCCAGCTGCTGCTGCGGCGACTACCGAGGCTGCTGGAGGAGCCGGAACTGCGGCGGATGGGGGTGGACCTGGCCAAGGGGTTGGTGGAGCGGTCCGTGGTGCACCTGGTGCGGGACCTGCTGGTGGCGCCCCAACTGAGATCTGCCTGAACGCAGCGGCCCAAGGCGCCTATCGTGACGGGCTGACACTCCGGGTTGCCGTGGTTCGCCGTTCTCGCCTACGCCGCTCCCTCCTGGCCGCGGCCCTCGGGATCGGTTTAGGGGCAGCTCTGCCACTGGTGAGCAGCACGGGGGTGCTGGCCGCCGACAATCTGGTTTTCGTTAGCGGCGGCTTCCGGCGTTCGATTCCGGTGGCAGATCTGGAACTGCTAGCCAGCACCGGCAAGGCCCAAGGGCTGCTGGCCGATCTGCTCAGCTTCAGCAAACAGCCGCCCGCCCAGGTGGCCAAGCTGCTCAACGAGTCGATCAGCCTGCCGGTAACCCTGGTCAGCCGGCTGCTCAACACCCGCATTGGCGAGGCCGTGCTGGAGCGGGTGGCTCAGATCGTCTTCCCCCTGAAAACCCCTGGTGCGGGCTTGCCGGCCCTGCGTTCAGCGATCGTGATCGGTCTGGTGGAGGGCAATGGCTCGCTCACGGCGCTGCGCTTCCTGCGGGCCTATCCCAGCCGCAACATGGAGGTGAGCATTCCGGCCCTGCTCAGCCTGATGGAAAAAACCAGCTCGATTTCCGATCTGGTGCGCTTCTTCTCGGAAGCGCCCCTGAATGGACTGCGGGGCGAGCCCTAGATTCGAGTCAGTTTGAGCTGCCCCCAGTGCCCCTGATCCAAACCCTGCGGCAACTGGGTCTGGGCGGCGCTCGGGCCACCATGCAGGACTGGCCAGGCCTGATTGAGGCCTACCGGCGCTGGTTGCCGGTGAGTGAAAGAACCCCGGTGATCAGCCTGCGGGAGGGCGCCACGCCCTTGATTCCAGCGCCGGTGATCTCCGAGCGGATCGGCAAGGGGGTGCGGGTGTATCTGAAATACGACGGTCTCAATCCCACCGGATCGTTCAAGGACCGGGGCATGACCATGGCGATCAGCAAGGCCAAGGAGGCCGGATCAGAGGCGGTGATCTGCGCTAGCACCGGCAACACCTCCGCCGCGGCCGCTGCCTATGCTCGCCGGGGCGGCATGCGCGCCTTTGTGTTGATTCCGGATGGCTATGTGGCCCAGGGTAAGCTCGCCCAGGCCCTGCTTTACGGGGCTGAAGTAATCGCTATCAAGGGAAACTTTGATAGAGCTCTAGCCATTGTGCGCGATGTGGCTGACCGCTATCCGATTACCCTGGTTAATTCGGTTAATCCTTATCGGCTTCAGGGGCAAAAAACGGCGGCATTTGAAGTGGTGGATGCCCTGTCAGATGCCCCCGATTGGCTATGTATCCCCGTTGGTAATGCCGGTAATATTACTGCCTATTGGATGGGTTTCAACGAATATCGCCAGGCCGGTCATTGCCGCAAGCTGCCTCGGATGATGGGCTTCCAGGCCGCTGGATCCGCCCCTCTGGTGCTGGGACACACGGTGGAACAACCAGATACGATTGCCACGGCAATTCGCATAGGTAATCCTGTAAATCGTGATAACGCGCTAAAGGTTGAGCGGGAGAGCAATGGCGGATTCATGGCCGTCACCGATGCCGAGATCATCGATGCCTACAAGTTGCTGGGCAGCCAGGAGGGAGTGTTCTGTGAGCCAGCCAGTGCCGCTTCCGTGGCGGGTCTGCTCAAGCGCCGCGACGAAGTGCCAGCCGGCGCCACCGTGGTCTGCGTGCTCACCGGCAACGGCCTCAAGGATCCCGCCACCGCCATCGAACACAACGACTCCAAGTTCCACACAGGCCTGGAGGCCGACACGGATGCCGTGGCGGCGGTGATGGGCTTTTAACGCTTTTGCCTGCAGTGGCTGGCGCCGCCACAGTTGTCAGCGAGCCTGTGATCAGCAAACCACAGCTGTCAGCGATCCAAAGCTGCGGGCCGTTGGGTTTGTCTCTCTTCGGTCACAGTGATGTGAATAATCACAATAATTATTTCTCCGCTCTCATCTTGCAAGATCCCTTGCGGTGCCTTGGCTTGTCTGTTTGCTGCCCAGGCGGAACGGGCAATTTATCGAGTTTCCTTATGGCTTAAGTGGCTCGGTATGTATCCAGGGATACATAAGAAAAGCGCCTGAAGCATAAGCATGGATTTTATTATTGGAAAGCCACCGGTGCAGCTCATCGCCTTGGTACAAATACTGCGGCCGCCAGCGCTTTTCCAGGCTACTGCAGGGCAAATTTTTCCACTGCTTATGGGCAGCACTCAATCAATCCAAATTATCTATAGTAGCAGCATTGGATAGCAATGAGTTTAAGCTAATACTCGCTCAATGCGACCCACCTGGATAGCTTTGTCAGGCTGGACCAGTCAAAACCAGGGTTTTTCCCAGCGGCTCAAGCAAGGGGACCTCAGGTTGGTCTGCGCTAGTTCAGCCGCATAAGCGCATTGTGCTGTACCTGGCACGCCTAGGCCAAGGGCGCAACAATTCCAAGACAGATCTGGCCTAAGCTAACGCATCAGCCACATTGGTGGCAGACATCGCCCATGGCTAGGCCTTTTATAGCCTTGGCCTCAGCCAAGCGGTTCTAAAAAGTTAAAGGCAGTCCAGCAGTTAACTTTTCGCTCCTGTTCTCCCACTTCAAACTTTAAAGCCATGTCGATCAATCCCAATCCCGTCTTAACATTTGGTTCAGATTTAGATGATAGCGGTTCGTCCGCCCTTGATCGCATCACCAACGATGTCAACTTCTCCCTGGCGGTAGCCGGCCTAGGAGCAGGCGACAGCGTTGCTTATCAGTACAGCACAGATGCCGGTAATTCTTGGATTACTACTACCGCTAGCCAGTCTAATCTGGCGGATGGTGTGTACCAGGTACGCGCCCTTGTGACCTATGTATCTGGGTATGGGTTTGAGGGCGAACTTGGCCCTGGTAATTGGATCGCAACAATTGATGGAAATGGCTCCATTGATATCAGTCAATCTCCATTGTCAATTACCTTAATTGGGGCGGATGATATGGGAGAAAACTCTAGCCCACCGGAGGGAGGCTACAGAACAGATGTAGTTATTTCATCCCCAGTGGCTTGGACGGCTACTTTTGACTGGAACTATTCAACCGATGATTTCCAGTCATCCTGGGATCCATTTGGCTATTTAATTAATGGTATTTTTTATCAGCTTACAATAGATAGTAGCGATTTGCTTCAGTCCGGTTCGGAGACAGTCTCGCTTAACGCGGGGGATGTTTTCGGCTTCAGGCAGGGTTCTGATGATGCCACTTATGGTAGGGCATCTGTCCAAATTAGCGGCTTTGTCGCCGACTACAGCAGCGTGTATACCAATGTGCAATCCTTCACCATCGACAGCACAGCTGCAGATGCCCCCAGTCTGGCCCTGGCCAACGACACCGGCGTTAGCACTACCGATGGAATTACTAATGACGGTACTATCAATGTAACCGGTCTGGAAGCAGGTGCCAGCTGGGAATACTCCATAAACAGCGGTGAAAGCTGGATCAGCGGCACTGGTTCCTCCTTTGCGCTCGCCAGTGGCAGCTATGCCGCCGGCATAATTCTTGTGCGCCAGAGCGATATCGCCGGCAACACCAGCGCCATTGGCGAGTTAGGGGCCATCACCATCATCGACAGCACAGCGGCCACCCCCAGCCTGGCCCTGGCCAACGACACCGGCGTTAGCGCTACCGATGGAATTACTACTGATGGCACTATTAATGTAACCGGTCTGGAAGCAGGTGCCAGCTGGCAATACTCCATAAACAGCGGTGAAAGTTGGATCAGCGGCACTGGTTCCTCCTT
>CANHSW010000086.1 GCA_947463165.1 Cyanobacteriota bacterium | reverse complement strand
GCCCCCCTGCAGCCGCACCACCTCCTCTCGGGCGGTGCTCTGGAAGGCCTCGTCGCTATCGAAGCGCTGCTTGGCCTGCCGGTAAAAGGCCCCCAGGTCGCCTAGATCTACCGCGTCGGCGGTGCTCAGCGCCTCGGGGGCCACCTGCTTCAGGTGGGTGATCAGCATGCCGAACTGGGTGCCCCAGTCGCCCACATGGTTGAGCCGCAGCACCTGATAGCCGCGAAATTCCAGCACCCGCGCCAGCGAGTCGCCAATGATCGTGGAGCGCAGGTGCCCCACATGCATTTCCTTGGCGATGTTGGGGCTGGAGAAATCCACAATCACCGGCGCCAACCCGCTGCCCTGGGCCCCTGGCTCCTCGGCGGCGCTGCTTACCCCCAGGCGCGGATCCTGCAGCCGGCTGGCCACCTCCGCCGCCAGCCGCTCGGGCTTGATCGTGAGATTGATAAAGCCCGGCCCGGCGATCTGGGGCCGCTCGCAGAGGTCGCTGAAACCGGCGCCGGCCTCCAGTTTCTCCACCAAGGCCGTGGCAATTACACGCGGCTGCATCCCCAGCCGCTTGGCCAGGGCCAGGGCGCCATTGGCCTGGAAATCACCGAATTCCGGCTTGCTGGCTGGGCCCAGCTGGGCATCCAGGGCGCTGCCCTCGGCCGCAGCCGCGGCTGCTGCAGCGGGGAAGGCCTGCTCTAGGGCCCCCCGGAGGCGGTCGTTGAGCTCGTGGAGTATCGAAAGCATGTAGGCGAGCGATCAAGGCGGCTGGCTCCCCCCGGCTAGCTCCCTCGAAGCTGGCTCTGCGCGAACTGGCTTCCAGGGTGCTGGCCGGTGGGCCCGCAGGCGCGGGGTCAACTGCCTTGATCATCCCTCCCAGGGGTGGCGGCCCCCTTGGTGGCCCCCGTGGGGCTGCTGAGCTGGTGGTTCAGGCCGGCTGCAGGGCGATGCCGCGGCTTTGAAACGCCTCCCACACCGCCAGCCGCAGGGCGCTGGTGATCGAACCGCTGCTCAGGGGATCGGCGATCGAAAAGGACAGCTGATAGGTAAATGTGGAGGGCCCGAATTCCCTGAGGGTGGCCAAGGGGGGCGGAGTTGCTAAAATTCTTACATCGTTCAGGGCAATTTCTTCTAAAAGTTGCAGGATTTGCCGGGGCGGATGGCGGTCGGCTATTTGTACCGCCAGGCTGCAGCGGCGGTTGCGGTCGCTGCGGGTGAAGGTGGTGGTGGTGGTGGTGAAGAAGGTTTGGTTGGGAATTACTAGTTCCGAGTTGTCGCCGCTGCGCCAGAGGGTGGCGGCCCGCAAACCCAGCTTGCGCACTTCGCAGGGCTGGCCGTCGATGATCAGCACCTCCCCGGGACGCACGGAGCCCTCTAGCAGCAGCCACAGGCCACTGATGAAGTTGGAGAATATCTCCTTCACACCAAAACCGAGGCCCACCGATAGGCCACCGGCCACCGCCAGCAGCCCGGTTTGATTAAAGCCCAGGTAGCTGAATGCCCAGTGGATGCCCGCCACCAGCAGGGCATAGCGCACCACCAACTCCAGGGCGCGGCGGCTGCCAGTGGAGATGCCAATGGTTTTTTGGGCCAGCCAACCAAGGGCCACAGAGGGTAGATTGGAGCCCACCAGTAATAGATAAAGCACCACAGCCACCTGAAACAGGCTGCCGAGGGTGAGGGAACTGTTAAACCAGGTGACCACCGGCAAGGCCGCCAGATCACCCAGATAGTCCACCTCGTTTATCAGTGCTAGCAGCACCAGCAGTAGAAAGCATGGCCGCAGTAATCGACTGCGAAAACGCTCGAATACCTGCGGTTCTAGCCTGGGCTCCAGCAGCAGCTTTTCCAGTAGATCCAGCCCTAGACGGGCGGCGCTGATCTCCACCAGTAGATTTAGTAGTCCATGGGGTAATCTTGCCAGTTCGAATAGCAGCGCCAGGGCGCCCATGGCAATTGGCACTATGCCAGGGAACGACTCTTTGCCTGGGAGCGACAGTCGCCAGCGGCCCAGCGGCAGCTTTTTCAATGCCAGTAGCACCAGTAGGGCCGGCAGCAGTTGCAGGAGCACCGCCGGCCGTTCCAGGTAGCCCAGCCAGCCGAGGCCCTGTCCCAGCAGGTTGTCGATCATCGCTGTCTCAACTTCTCAATCAGATTGTCAGTGGCGGCAGCGGGGCTGATCTCCCCCACCATCATCGGCGTTAGTTCGCGGCTGAATACCTGGCGGATTTGTTGCTGTTTGCTTAGCGAAAGCGATAGCTTTTGCAGCGGGGCATCCTGTTTGAACTGCCGCTGGGCGGCCACCAGGGTTTTTAGTAATGCGGAGTTGGCCACTGGCGGCAGGGCGTGGCGATTCACCGGCAGGGATTGGGTGTCGGAGAGAGACATGTAGCGCTGCATCAGCGGATTAAGAATCAATTCCGCCAGGGTCTTAGCTGCTTGAAATTGGCGGGCTGAGGAGTTGGGCCCGAAGCCCAGCACTCGCATCCGGGAGTTGGGGCTCGGCCCACCGCCAGGACCACTGGGCAGCACGGCCACCCCTAGCTTCGCTCCCAGGCCATTGGAGAGGCTGTGGAGGCTGAGGCTGGAGCAGGGGATCCAGTCAAGCTGCCCCCGTTGAAATGCCTCGGTGAGCATTAGATCGTTTGCATAGATATTTACCTGGGAATGCATGGCTATTTTCTGTAGCCATTGCATCCAACCCAGTAGGGCCAGGCGCTCTGCCGGTTGCAAGCTCTGCTTGCTTGGGCTGAGTAGTGTCGCCAAACTCTTTTCAGCACCGAGGGCACCGGCAGACCACCAAAGGCCCGCTGGATCAAAGCTGATGCCGATGCGGTGACCGCCTGCCGCCAGGCTGAGCAGATCGCTAACCGTGGTGGGTGGCTTGGCGATGCGGCTGCGGTTGTAGCAGCTCAGTTGCGGCGACCAGACGAGCGGCAGCGCCGCCAACCCCTCCGCTGTTTTCAGCCGCGCTAAGGCGGTGGGCTCGATTGACTCCGCCAGCGATCGGCTCAGGGGGATCGGCCGGATCAGGCCCCTTTGCCGCAGCTCCATCGCCAGGTTGGCATTAACGATCACCAGGTCGGGGCCGAAACCGTGGCTGTTGCGGCGCTGGAGTTGCTCGAAGATGTCAGCCTCTGGAATTACCTGCAGTTCCAGCTGAACATTGGGCTCCAGTTCTCGATAGGCATCAATTACAGGTGCCCAGAGTTTATTCAGTTGCTTGCGGGAGACAACCTCCTCCGCATCACTGGGCGGCACCAGATAGATGAACAGGGTGGAGCGGCGCTGTAGTTGCTGACAGCCCTGCAGCACTAGGCCGGTGAGCACAGTTATCAGGGTGGCTGTCAGCGCAGCAGCCCGCGCAGTAGTTATTCCAGCAGCCCGCACACTAGTGATGACCCCTATAGATCGCCCAGTCAGTTGTCGCCGCAGCCGGTTCATCGGCTGGCCTCGAAGCGCATGCTCAGGTCCAGCCAGGGGCTGCGGGTGATCGGGGCGCTGGTGGAGATCAGGTCGATGCCGGTGGCGGCATAGGCCCGCAGTTGCTGCGGCTGGATGCCACTGGCCTCCAGCACCACCGGTCTGCCCCGTTGCAGCGCCAAGGCCCGCAGCTGCGGCACCAGCTCGATCAATTGCTGCGGCTGGAATTCATCCAGCAGTACGCCATCGGCACCGGCCGCGATGGCTGTTTCGGCCTCGGTTGCCGTTTCCGCCTCCACGATCACCTGCGCGGGCCAGGGGGCGGAGGCCCGCACGGCCGCTACGGCCGCGTCGATGCCGCCGGCCCAGGCGATGTGGTTTTCCTTGAGCATGGCGGCGTCGTCCAGGCCGAGGCGGTGGTTGCCGCCGCCACCACAGCGCACCGCGTATTTTTCCAGCAGGCGCAGGCCCGGCGTCGTTTTGCGGGTATCCACCAAGCGCACGTCAAAGCCCTCCAGCTCTCGCACCAGAGCAGCGGTGGCGGTGGCAATGCCAGATAGATGCATGGCCAGGTTGAGCGCCGTGCGCTCGCCAGCCACCAGCGCCGCCGCCTGGCCCCTCAGCCGCAGCAGCTCTTGGCCGGGGATCACCGGCTGGCCGTCGGCCACCAGCAGCTCCAGCTCCAGCTGCGGATCGAGCAGACGGAACAGCGGTTCCACCAGCGGCCCACCACAAAAAATGCCCGCTTGCTTGGCCCGCCAATGGGCCCGGCCATGGCGCCCCAGCAGCGCGGGGGCCGTCAGGTCTCCCCGTCCTAGATCCTCCTCCAGCCAGGCCCGCAGCCAGGTGTCAAGGCAGGGCAAGGCGGGGAGGAACAAGGGCGAACACTGTTCAGAGGGGCAATTCTGGCAGCTGGGTTAAGCAGGCCTTGGATAACTATGTGAATTACTGGTAAATTGCCGACTTTCGAGCTCTGGATTGATGGCGAACTAGGGAGTATGCTGAACTCAGCTTATTGAGTGCTTAAATAGGTGCAAACGGCTCAATATCTGCGCTTTTCTCTGCATTAGCTCCCTACTTGCCGATGCAGAAGCGGGCGAATACCCGATCCAGCACCGCCTCGCTTACTTCTTCTCCGGTGATTTCGCCAAGGCTGCGCACCGCTGCGCGCAGGTCGATGGTCCAGAAGTCCCAGGGCAGGGCCTGTTGGGCCGCCTCCTGGCTGCGACCTAAGGCGGCGGCGGCCTCTGCCGCCAGATCGCGCTGGCGCTCGTTGAGGGCCACCTGCAGCCCCTGCAGTTCCGTGGCGCCGCAGCGCTGCAGCAGGGCCGTCACCAGGGCGTCGCGGCCCGCACCGTTTAGGGCGCTGATCGCCACCTGGGCCGGTGACGCCAGATCGCCCGTCGCCACAGCGCCGGCGGCCAGGCCGGCCGCATCGGCCTTGTTGCCCACCAGCAGCAAAGCCGCCCCCGCAGGCACCTGCAGCAGCAGCTGTTGATCTTGCTCTGTCCAGCCCCGGCTGAGATCAAACAGCAGCAGCACCGCATCGGCCGAGGCCAGGGCCTCCTGGCTGCGGCCGATGCCCAGCCGTTCCACCAGGTCATCGGTGGGCCGGATGCCGGCGGTGTCCAGCAGGGTGAGCGGCACGCCGTTCAGCACCAGTTCGCTCTCCAGCAGGTCGCGGGTGGTGCCCGGCAGATCGGTGACGATCGCCCGATCCCGGCCACTGAGCAGGTTGAGCAAGCTCGATTTGCCCACATTGGGGCAGCCCACAATCGCCACCCGCAGCCCCTGGCGCAGCAGTTGCCCCTGGCGGGCCTCCGCCACCAACCGCTCCAGGGCGGCGCGCACCGCTGCCAGCTCCGCCAGCACAGCATCGGCATCGAGGGGCGGCAAATCCTCCTCGAAATCCACCCGCGCCTCCAGCTCCGCCAACTGATCCAGCAGCCGTTCGCGCAGGCCGCTGATGCGTCGCTGCAGGCCGCCATCGATGCCGGCCATGGCCAGCTCGGCCGCCCGGCGACTGCGGGCGTTGATCATTTCGCCAATCGCCTCAGCCCGGGTGAGATCGAGCCGACCGTTGAGAAAAGCCCGTTGGCTGAATTCTCCCGGCAGAGCCCGGCGGGCTCCGGCGGCCAGCACCAGCTCCAGCACCCGCTGGACGGCCACCAGGCCGCCGTGGCAGTGGAATTCCACCACGGTTTCGCGGGTAAAACTGCGGGGCGCCCGCATCACCAGCAGCAGCGCCTCATCCACCCGCTCGCCGCTGGCCGGATCCACCACATGGCCGTAGAGCACCCGATGGCTCTGCCAGTCCTGCTGGCCCGGGGCCAAAAACAAGTGCTTGCCGATCGCTTCCGCCCGTTCGCCGGAGAGGCGCAGGATCGCCACGCTGCCCTGGCCCGGGGCGATGGCGGTGGCGATGGCGACGATGGTGTCGCTGGGGTTGCTGGTGTCGCCTGGGCTGCAACTGAACGGAACGGGCTCGGCCATGCCCCTATTTTCAGCCCGAGGCCCCTGGGCCCCTGGCCCCTGGGTTCAGGAGTTGGCCAGGCCGGGGAACACCATCAGGTCGATGTGGCTGCCGGTGGGGTGGCGCCATTCCCGGAACTCTTCCGCCAGGGCGCGCTGTTCGGCCTTGAGGCAGCGGGCCTGTAGATCCTGCAGCCGCTGATGCACCAGATCGAGGGTGTCATCAATCAGTTGGGCGGCTTGATCGGAGGTCATCGGTATGGGCCAGCTGGGGTTGTTGTAGGAACAGCTCCTGGGGTTTTGCTGTATCGAGTGCAACGTCAACCGCATACCAGGATTAGGGGCTGGTCAGGGAAGCAGTACATGGAGATGCCCCGAAAACCCTGAGCGACTGCTAGGGATTCCTGATGCCGCCAGGTTTAGCCGCTGGCAGGCTTACGGAAATAGTTGCCTTTCAAGAGTTTGCTTAGCGGTCTCCGAGGGAATTATTGGCGCCATCTTGCATCTCAAATCGCAGGCTCTCTGTCTTGCATTCCAAGCTCAGACTCTCTGGCCATCAAGGTAACAAGAGTCTGAGGCTGGTGGGCCTGGCCTGTTGAGCGCTTTGGGCGGGCTGTTGGGCCATTGGGGCCTGAATTCGCTAAAAGATCAGCCGATGCCGGTGCGGCAGATGTCGAGTACATCGGCCATTGAGCGGATTTGATCCATGGTGGTAATCAGTTGGTCGGCGCAGAGCAGTTCGACCCGTAGATCGATGCGGGCGGGTTTGCCGGGGTTGGTGCGCACGCGGGCGTCACTCACATTGATGCGGTGATCGGAGAGGCGGGTGAGGATGTCCTTGAGCACGCCCACCCGATCGAGCACCTCGATCCGCAGTTGCACCGGATAGCGCCGCGGCGTTCCCTGGGGGTTGGGGTTCCAGCGCACGGGCAGGCGGCGTTCCACCGGCATCTGACTCACGTGGGCGCAGTCTTGGCGGTGAATTGTGATGCCGTGGTTGCCCAGGGCCACCGTGGCCACGATCGCTTCGCCGGGCAGGGGGCTGCAGCAACCGCCGTGGCGATAGTCAAGACCCTCCAGACCCAAGATGGGACTGGAGGCGCCATGGGCGGTGGGGGCCGGCGGCTGGGCGGGGGGCGCCAGGCTGGCCGCCACCTGTTCATTGGTGAGGGCGGGGGTGGCGGCGGCGTGGGCCAGCCGCAGCTCCTCCCGCAGCCGGTTGACCACCTGCTGCAGGGTGACGCCGCCAAAGCCCAAGCTGGCCAGCAGGTCTTCTGTGCTGATCAGGTTGCAACGCCGGGCGACCCGCAACAGCGGCTCACCATTAAGCAGGGCATCGAAGCCGTCTCGGCCCAGCTCCCGCTCCAGCATCTCGCTGCCCCGCAGGATGTTTTCATCGCGGTGGCTGCGCTTATACCAATGGCGGATGCGATTGCGCGCTGTGG
The DNA here is from genome assembly GCA_947463165.1 of Cyanobacteriota bacterium. Lineage (GTDB taxonomy): Bacteria > Cyanobacteriota > Cyanobacteriia > PCC-6307 > Cyanobiaceae > UBA5018. Next base: position 816 of record CANHSW010000086.1, on the reverse strand, counting down.
GAGTGGCTACAAAATTGAGCCAGTCGAGACTCGGGTGGGCCGTCTTGGCGGTTAGAATATATATAAAGTCGCCATTTTGCAGTGGCGTAGATAGGGGGCTGAGGCGATCATTGATGCGCACGCCCTGACAGTGATTGCCAACTTCCGAGTGGATGCGGTAGGCAAAATCAACGGCTGTAGAGCCCTTGCGCAGTCCTACTACGTCGCCATTGGGGGTGAATACAAACACCTCCTCATCGAATAGATCCTCTTTAATTGACCGCAGATAATCGCTGCTGTCTTCTGTGCCGCCATCCTTTTGCCAATCCACCAGCTGCCGCAGCCAGTTGAAGCGTTCGGTATCGGATCCAGAGGCGGCGGGTGAGCCACCTTCCTTGTATTTCCAATGGGCGGCAATGCCATATTCGGCCACCTGGTGCATTTCGCCCGTGCGGATCTGCACTTCAATCGGCCGGTGTCTACCAATTACCGCCGTATGCAGCGATTGATAGCCATTGGGTTTGGGCAAACCGATGTAGTCCTTGAAGCGGCCTGGAATTGGTCGGAAGGTGTCGTGCACCACCGCCAGGGCTCGATAGCAGCCATCCAGATTCGGACAGAGGATCCGCAGGGCCGCCACGTCGTAGATCTCGTGGAATGCCTTCTGCTGGCGTTGCATCTTGCTCCAGATGCCATAGAGATGCTTGGGGCGGCCGCTCACCTCACAGTTGGTTAGCCCCACCGCCGCCAGCCGATCGCGCAGCAGCTGCACCGTTACCGCCAGCCTTTCCTCCCGCTCGCTGCGCTTGGTGGCCACCTGTTGCTGCACATCCCGGT